>JANXMD010000594.1 GCA_025354845.1 Verrucomicrobiota bacterium
GAGGCCGCAGGCATTTCCCGCGACCGGATCCTGATCAAGCTCGCCTCGACCTGGGAGGGCATCCAGGCCGCCGCCGCATTGAAGGCCGACGGCATCCACTGCAATCTCACTCTGCTCTTCTCCTTCGCCCAAGCCGTGGCCTGCGCCGAGGCGGGCGTGCAGCTGATCTCGCCGTTCGTCGGCCGAATCCTCGACTGGCACAAGAAGGCCACCGGCGTCGCCGCCTACGCGCCCGCTGAAGATCCCGGAGTGAAGTCGGTCACGCGGATCTACGCCTACTACAAGAAATACGGCTACACCACCGAGGTCATGGGCGCCTCGTTTCGCAACAAGGATGAGATTCTCGAACTGGCCGGCTGCGACCTGTTGACCATCGCCCCCGCCTTGTTGGAAGAACTGCAGTCCGCTCAGGGCGACGTGCCGGCGAAGCTCACCCCCGCCCTGGCGGCCGGACTGCCGCTGGAAAAGATCCAGCTCAACGAATCGGCATTTCGCTGGCAGCACAACGAAGACGCCATGGCCACCGAGAAACTGTCGGAAGGCATCCGCCTGTTCGCGGCCGATTCGATCAAACTCGAGAAGTTCCTCGCCACCAAGCTCACCACGTGAGGTCCGCAACCCGATGAACGCCCTGGTCTGGCCCCCTCGCCTGCAACGCGACTCGGTTGGCTTCGAGGAGGCCGGACTTGTGTTTCAGCCGCTGCGTGCCAGCGATGCCCCCGAGCTTCTGGAGCTCGCCCGCGATTCGGCGGCGGAGATTTCGCCCTGGATGCGTTGGACCGATGGCATGGTCGACGTCGCCACCGCGGTTTCGAGGATCGCGGTGTGGGAGCAGGAGTGGGACGGCGGTGAGATGTACGCCTTTGCCGCCCGGGAGTCCGTGTCGGGTCGAATGGTGGGCGGCGGCGGACTGGGGCAGTTCAACATCAAGAACCGCTTCGGCAATCTGGCGTACTGGGTACGCACCCCGGATCGTGGGCGAGGCCACGGACCCCGCATCGCCCGGGCCTTGTCTCGATTTGGCATTCAGGCGCTCGGGATGCTCCGGGTGGAAATCCTGATGGAACCCATCAACACCGCCAGTCGACGTGTGGCAGAGAAGGCGGGGGCAGTCAGCGAGGGGACCCTGCGGCATCGGATTCTAAACGGGGAACCACGCACGGCGCTGCTCTTCTCCCTGATCCCGTCGGACCTTCAGCTCAAGGCCGATTGGGAATGACCCGGGTTGTCCTCGACGATCGCCGCGCTTATTTCGCCGCGGCAGTGGTCGTCGCAGCCGGCGGGGCGGCCGGTTCCTTTTCCGGAGCGGTCACCTGAAGCGTCACTTTCTGAGTGCGTTGATGCCAAATCCGGTCGCCGGCGGTGAAGGTTCCCACCACCGAGAAGGCGTGTTCTTTGATCGCGGTTTTCTCCGAGGCCGCCAAGCGGATGGTCGCTAGTTTGGAACCCTCGGCGAGCGGTTCGACGTTGGCGGTCACACCCTCCGGAAGATCCTCCAGCTTCAGCGCAATGGCCCCGTTGAAGGAGCGCCGATCCACCTTCACCACGAACTCGGTAAGACGGGCCGGCGAGTCGGAGCTGGCAGGCAGGGCAATCACGGAGAGCTTCACCGCGTCGGTGCGGAAGAACGGCGAGCCTGGAAGCATCGCGGTGAGGAACACCGGAATTGGCGACACCACCACGGGTATGGCGCCCTCGGCAAACGTGGCAACCGCCTGGCCGTTGACTGTCGCTTCACCTCGAATCTGCAGGGATCGAATGGACGCCTCGGCGTTGTACGCGGCGGACAGCGCCAGCGTCGCCCGTGCTGAATCTGGCGGAACGGTGACCGTCGGGATCGAGACGCCCGACTGATCCTCCGCAGCCACCTTCACCTCGCCGCTGAACCCAGGGTGTCGCAGGACCTGAACCTCAACGGTGCCCGCGCCATTCTGCTCCAACGACAGCGTGGAGGTGACGGTCTCCACGGAATACGGCAACTCGGGCAACACGCTGAGGTAGCCCGTGGAAGGCAGGGCGGCGGCGTGTTGAATGCGACGGCTACCCGGTTCCCGTGCGATCGCCTCCGCCTGCGGCGCAAGCGCGTGATGTCCGGGCTGCAACTTCGGTTCGGCGGAGAACACCAACCATCCCGACTGCGGGCCGTCCGGGCCAATCACCAGCGTGCGCGCGCTCACCCCCGCGGGAAGTTTGCCGCCCGTGACGCGGATGGCGCCGTTAAACCCGTTGAAACGATCCACCTCGCAGCGAACCGCTACATGTCCGCCGGCGTGGATTCGGACACGATCCTGACTCAGACGCACCGCGAAATCCGGGGTCAGTTCGGGCGCCTGAATTGAGAGTCGGTAACCAAACGCGTCCCCACCGCGATCGGTGAGATCGCGCAAGGACAGGAGGTATTCGGTGCCCTTGCGTGCGTCGAACTCGATCCGTGCATCCGGTCCGCTCGCATCGTCATTGCGCTGCAACACCACTCCCTTGGCATCGCTCAAGGTCAGCAACGCATCGAGCGGCGAGCCCAGCCGGCGTGCCCGCACTTCGGCCACCAGTTTTCCGTCGGTTGGAGCGGTCACGCGGAAGGTGTCCACATCACCCGCAGCGCCAACGCGGCCATTGATCACCACCGGCGCGGTCACCGGCATGGCGTTGGTCGATGCGTTGTTGGGCTCGATCTCGAGCATCTCGGGCAGGTCGCCCGTTTCAAACGGGAGCGGATTTGACGAGCCGCGCGCTGACCGGATGCGGATGTCCTGCGCGCCTGCGGGCGCCTTGGAGTCGATGGCGATGGTCAGCTTGTCCTGTCCGTCGAGATGAATGCCACTGAGCGCAACCTCCACCGACGTCCCGCGCCGGCCGCCATAGGGGAAGCGTCGGTCCAAATACGGCAACGCGCCGGCAACGATGCGGTAGGCGTAGTTGCCGCCGCCTTGGAATCGAAGATCGGAAATCCGCAGCACGTACTCGCCATCCGCCTTCGGAGTGAAGTCGAGAAACGGATCCAGGCCGTGGGCATCTTCGCTCCGGGCGAGCTCCTTTCCCGAAGCGTCGAGCAACACCAGCGTCGCATCCAGCGGCGACCCGGTGCGGTTGGCCTGCACGTCGAAGAGAAGTCGTTCGCCCGCCTTTCCCTGAAAGCGAAAAAAGTCGCTCTCGGTTGCGGCTCGAATCACGCCGGAAACGCCCGAAGGCAGCGAAATGCGCTGGGCGTCGGCGAGCGAGTGGTTGGGTTCGCGTTCTTGGAGCTCCGGCAAATCGCTCACCTGGAGCGTGACCGGATTCGACACCCCGTTGGTGGTGGCAATCCGAAGTTCCCGAGGCCCGAGCGTCGCGTCAGCCGTCAGCATCCATTGGAGCGTCACGCTCTTGGCATCCCCGACGGCCGGCGTGCCGATCGACAGACCGCCGCGTGAGGATTCCAAGGTCACCCCACTGCCCGACGACGCGATCGGGACGGCCGCGCCCAGGACTCCCGTAGCGCCGGAACCGGACACGAACACCACGCTGGCGCCTCCCAGGGCTTCGCCGGTGAGCGTGACCTGCTGCGTGGTGCCCCGTTGGAACCACACCATCGACGGAGCATCGATTCGCGGTACCGGCTGCGCCAAGAGCGAACCAAGCGCAACCGACAGGAAAGCGAGCAGGGCGGGAAGACGCACGAGAACGAGAGGGATCGGGTTCAGGCGAACAGTCCGAGAACTGGCTCAGCCTGGACCAATTCACGCGGCTGGTTGAGATGGTTCATGACCATCGTGTGGGGATCGATGCCCATCGCGTGGTAGATGGTGGCGACAATCTGTATCGGATGGACGGCATTCTCCGCCGGGCTGCTGGCCGTGGCGTCCGACTTCCCGTACAGCATACCGCGTCCCACGCCGGCACCGGCGATGAACGCCGTGTAGCAATAGGGCCAGTGATCGCGGCCATCGGGCGAATTGGTATTGCCGCTGGTGCTCACACCGAGCCGTGGGCTGCGACCGAATTCGCCGAGCGCAACGACGAGCGTTTCCTTCAACAGGCCACGCTGATCCATGTCCTCAATCAATGTGCTCAGACCGGAATCCAGCTTCGGGCAATGCAGGTTGCGCAGCGGACCGAAGTTGGCGGCATGCGTATCCCAGGCATCCACGGTGGGATCGCCGTTGGCCACCGCGGGCCAGTTCATTTGAACCACGCGCGTCCCGGCCTCGATGAGGCGGCGGGCCAGCAGGCAACCTTGGCCAAAGGTGTGACGTCCGTACGCGTCGCGCAAAACGTCGGGTTCCTTGGAGAGATCAAACGCGTCGCGCGCCCGGCCGCTGCTGACCAAGTCGAAGGCCTTTTGATAATACGCATCGAGCGCGTACTTGCCGACGGCCTTCTCCATGTCGGGCATGGCGGCATCCACCTGCTTGAGCAATGTCGCGCGGCGCCCGAGACGCTCTTTCGAGACCTCTTTGCGCAGAGTGAGATCGGCCAAGTTGATCTCCTTCGCCGGATCCTGATAAAAATAGTACGGGTCGAAGGCTGCGCCGAGGAACCCCGCGGTGCCGCCCTTGCCGATGACATTCGACTCCTGCAGCGGCCGTGGGAGCATGACGAACGGCAGCATGGGCACCTCGGGCGGACGCAGCCGCGAGATCTGCGACCCGAGATGCGGGAAATCGTTGGGCGCGGGCGGCTCGAGTTGACCGGAGGGCGACACGCGATCGGGCGTGTAGCCGGTCATAATCTGATAAATGGCCGCGGTGTGATTGAAGAGCCCCACCGGCGTGTAGCTCATGGAGCGGATGAGCGTGGCCTTGTCCATCTGCCGGGCCAGCTTGGGCATGACCTCGCTGAGCTGGATTCCCGGGACGTTGGAGCGGATCGGCTTGAAGTCGCCGCGAATGTTGGACGGCGCCTCGGGCTTGGGATCCCAGATGTCGATGTGGCTCGGTCCACCCTGGAGATACAGGATAATCACCGACTTGGCCTTGCCCCAGCCATTCTTGGCCGCGCCCGGAGCGGGACCGGCCCCCGGCGCCTGCCCCGCCTGGAGCCGCAAAATGTCGGCGAGACTCAGGCCCGCCAGCCCCGCGCCACCGAGGCGTAGAAACTCACGGCGGCTGAACCCCTCACACGTGGCGCCGTACTGTCCGGGAATGGAGATCATAGGAGTTTCTTTACCGGTTGAAGAGGAAGGCCGGGCTGTTGAGGAGGGCCCAGGCGAGGTCCTGGGTGCCTTCGAGGCGTTGCGGGCCAGTGCCGAGCTGAATGGCGGAAATCTCCTTGTCGGTCGGAGGACGGTTGAGACAGCCCAGGTACACTTCCTCAATGACCTTGCGATCGTCGGTCTCGGAAGCCACCAGTTTGGCAAACCGGTTGTCGGCGTTGGACACGCTATCCCCGAGGGTGGGGCCGTTAATGAGGTTGAGCGCGTGGGAAAGAGTCACGTTGCTGGACCGTTCGCATTCACAGGCGCTCTGCCGTTTGGGCCGACCGAAGAGCGTGAGGAAGTCATTCCCACCCACCATGCCATCGGGGACCTCCACGGCGCGGAGTCCCGCGGGAAGGTCCTTGAACGTCGGTCGGTGCCCGGTGGCCACCGCGACCGCGTCGAGCATCTGCTCCGCACTCAGGCGGCGCGGCAGTGCGTGGGAGAAGTTGAGCATGTCGTCCTCATTCCAACGATTGGGGACGATGGTACGCTGATAGGTCTCCGATCGGCAGATGCTCCGCATGAGGTTCCGCAGATCGTGACCGTTGCGGACAAATTCCGTGGTGAGTGAGTCCAGCAGTGCGGGGTTGCTCGCAGGATTTCCGGCGCGGATGTCGTCCACCGGTTCAATGATTCCGCGGCCGAAGAAGTAGCTCCAGAAGCGGTTGACCGTGGACTTGGCGAAATAGGGATTGTTGGTGGCGGTGAGCCACTGGGCAAACGCAACCCGTCGATCTTCGCCCTCTGCGATGGCCCGCGCCTCGCCATAGGGCACGTGGGGGGCCACGGCCAGATCGGTCTTGGGATGCTTCACCTCACCGCCGTTGAAGTTCTGGTAAACGATGTCCTCCGACACCTGCTCGGAGGCGTAGGTCTCGGTGCCGCGAATCAAGGTGTCCCGTCCGAGCGTGCCCCGCTTGAAGGCCACCTGCGCGAAGTAGGCACCGAACGCGTAATACTGGTTCTGAGTCCAGCGTTCGAAGGGATGGTCGTGGCACTTGTTGCAGTTGAAGCGCACGCCCAGAAAGGTCTGCGAGATATCCTCGGTCATCTTGCCTGGATCGCGCAGGGCACGGAGGTAATTACCCGCCGGATTCTCGAAGGTACTGCCGCGAGCGAGGACAAGATCGCGGACCATCTGGTCGTAGGGCCGATTGGCAGCGAGTTGATCCTGGATCCAGCGGCGGAACACCCA
>JANXMD010000597.1 GCA_025354845.1 Verrucomicrobiota bacterium
GTCCATCAAACTGATGACAACCCAAAAACACCGCCGGCGCAATGGCTTCACGCTGATCGAGCTCCTCGTGGTGATCGCCATCATCGCCATTCTCGCTGGGATGCTTCTCCCGGCGCTCAGTCGCGCCAAGGCCGAGGGGCAGAAGGCACGCTGCCTGTCCAACCTCCACCAGATCTCCATCGCCGTCACGATGTACGCCGATGACAACAAGGATCAGCTCTTCTTTACGCGCTTCAATGGCGCGAGTCCGGCGCAGTTGCCCAACGACGGGCAATGGACGGCGACACCCGATTCGAATGTGATCCTGACGACTACCGATTCCCGCGCCTATTGGGCGGTCGGCTACGCCAGCTACATCGGAGGATTGGGCGGACGTCAGCTCTTCCGGTGCCCTGGCGCCAAAAAAGTCGACGAGTGGTGGGACGATTCCTCACGCCCGCATTATCCGCATGAGTTCTGGTTGAATGCCTCCTACGGCATCTCGCAATTCCTGATTTCAGAATCGTCATTCCAGGGGGTAACCGAAGGGCCTCACACCAAGATTACCCAGTTTGTGAGCCCAACGAGCACGATGTTCTGTCAGGATTCCGCCGAACAACGCATGGAAGGGCCGGATGACAGCCCCGCCCAGTTTCCGGGCGTTTCAGAGATCTTGACCCAGTGGACCGGCCTCTCAAGCCTCTACTCCGGCTACAACTTCACCTGGGAATGGTTTCGGCACAACCGCCAGTGCGAAACCCTGTGGCTCTCCGGCGCCGCTTCCGGATTCCGCTTTCAAGGGATGAAAAAGGGCGTCGACTACCGCTGGTACACCGGGGCCCCTCCGCTGGGAAATCCTCCCGGCAACTAGCCAATCGTCCGAAACCAATTCCCAAGAATCCCTGTCATGCGATTGATGTACCCGGTTCGGCTCGGCATTTTGACTGTGCTTATTGTGCACACCCTCTGTGGTTGTGGTCGTACCGGTGGGGGGCAGGCACAGACCGAGGAAGAGATTCGAACCGGGATGTCCAAGGCGTTCGGCGGTGCTTCGGCGGAGTCCAAGGCTTTGGCCGATGAAGCTGCTGCGGCCATCAAGGCTCAAGAAGATGCCAAGGCGTTCATTCAATTGAATGCTCTCGCGGCGCGGCAGGACCTAACACGCGAACAGCGCGCGGCGGCGACCGAATCCATGTTGACGGTCAACAAGCGACTCGGTGAGGCCGCGGCCCGAGGCGACAAAGAAGCGGCCAAGCTGGTCGACGAGTACCGGGCCAGTAAATGAGCGCCCGGCGAACTCCCGTTTTAACCCTTTCACTTCCTTTCGCAGAGTTCCCTCCAAACCACTGATTCGATATGAACCACCCCAAGAAAACCAAGTACTCGGCGATGGCGGCCGGGGCACTTGCGGTCTCCCTGACCGCGATGGCCCAGACCGTCGTTCCCGCAAGTTTAGCCCACCCACGGGCCTCCGCGGATGCCACTTCCCGTGGCTTCCTGGTGCGCTCTGTCCAGGCCTCCAACTCCAAAGGGACCCTCGATAACTCCCTCGCCCGTACCGAGGCGCAGTTGGCCGGCACCTTGATCGATCCCATCACCGGGCTCCCGTACCCCGATATCACCGACAAGTCTTCTTTCCAGACCGACGGAACCTACCTGGAGAACTCCACCATCTCGTACGAGAAGAGCTCCAATCCGTTTCCCGGCATTCCGGGAACGATCGAGAGTGGCAACACCGATAACATCGCCCTCGAGGCGGTGGCCTATCTCGATCTGGATCCGGGCACTTACGCGATGATCGTGAACAGCGATGACGGCTTCCGCGTGTACCTCGGCGACGACGCTCGCGACCAAATCAACTCCACCGTTCTGTTTCAGTTTGACGCTGGTCGCGGTGCCGCGGATTCGGTCCAGAACTTCACCATCACGCAGGCGGGTCTGTACTCGATGCGCTTGATCTATGAGCAGGGTGGTGGCGGCGCGAACGTTTCGCTGTTCACGGCTCCCACCGACAATCTGGATGGTCGGGTGTTGATCAACGACGCCGGTGGCGTGAAGGCCTACCGCAAGCTGTCCACTGCCAGCGCGCCCTATGTGAGCCTGGCGCAGCCGCTCCCCAACTCGACCGATGCCGCCCCCAGCGGAGCGATCAAGTATATCATCCAGGACTCGGGCCACGCCGTGGTTGCCTCCACTGTCGCCGTCTATTTTGACGGTGTGAAGACTCCGGCTGCTGCCACCAAGTCCGGCAAGACCACGACCGTCAGCTTCTCGCCTGGCCTGCTGGATCCGCTCTCGAAGCACACCGCGGCACTCGTGTTCTCGGATGACGGCACCCCGGCGACCGTTCGCTCGAACAGCTATCCGTTCCAAATCAAGAACTACGCCAACGTCAAGCTCCCGGCGGCGATCTACTTCGAGAACTTCGATAGTACCGCTGAGGGCAGTCTCCCGACGGGTTGGACCCAGGTGAACTACACCGATTCGCTCAATGCGGGCGAGGACCTCGACGATCCGAAGTCGGATTCGTATCTGGGTTGGACCACCATCTCCTCCAATCGTGTCTGGCGCCTGGGTGAGGGTGAGCTCAACAAGTGGGAGGGCCTGCGCCGTCTCACGGTGGGTGAGCAGTACCTCAATGGCGTTCGCGTCACCTCGCTCGTCACCAACAACTTCGTCTACGCGGAGTCGGACACCCGCGGTGGGAGTCAGACTCAGTACCTGTTCACCAAGGACTATGATCTGACCGGCAAGACCAACCTCTGGGTCTCGTACCACAGCATGTACGAGCAGAACCAGGACAGCATGGGCTCGGTCGAGTACTCGATCGACGGCGGCAAGACCTGGGAACCGATCGTTTACATGATCGACGGACCCGACATCGTGCTCGGCACCGATGGCAAGCCCCTCGGTTACGAGACGCTCATCGCCCCGCAGAACGACACCGCCAAGTACGTGGATCCTATTACTGGCAATGATGGCGGCGGCTACTATGGCGCCTTCATCGGCATCCAGGACACCAACCGCTGGGCCTCCCTCAGCCCCTACATCAGCGCCCGGGTGAATGATGACCGCACCGAGTCCAAGCGCATTGAGCTCTTCCCGATGCCCAAGGCCGCCAACCAGAAGACCGTCCGCCTCCGCTTCGCTCAGGCTGGCACCGGCAGCTGGTATTTCGGCTTCGATGACCTCGGCATCTACAGCATCGTCCAGTTGGACGCGCCGAAGGTGACCGCAGATCCCCTCGGCCTCTCCGTGGTTGCCGGCTTCAACGCCACCTTCACCGCTTCGGTGAGTGGTCAGCAGCTTGCCTACCAGTGGAACTTCAAGGGCACTGCGATCCAGGGTGCGACCCTCCCGACCCTCACCCTCAAGAAGGTGACTTCGGCTAACGCCGGTGACTACACATTGACCGTCTCCAATTCGGGCGGCACTGCCACCAGCAAGGCTGCGACGTTGACGATCGTGCCCTCGCCGGAGCCGGTGCAGACTGTCTCTCAGGGCCTGGTCACTCACCTCAAGTTCGACGGTGACTACAGCGACTCCTCGGGCAACAACGTCAATGGCGCGCCGAATGGCACGCCGACCTTTGAGAATGGTGTGATCGGCAAGGCCGTCCACATCACCAACAAGAAGGACGGCAGCCGCAACGACTATGTCTCGCTCGGCTATCCCAACGTCCTCAAGTTTGGCGATGAGAAGGCCGCAACGGGCACCGACTTCTCGGTCTCCTTCTGGGTCAAGTTGCTCGAGCAGGCGGACGACCAGGCCTTCATCTCCAACAAGGACTGGAACGCCTCCAAGAACCGCGGCTGGGGTATCTTCTCCCAGGGCGGCGGTGTGATCCGCAATAATATTACCGGACCGAATGGCGATACCGACAAGTACAGCAACAAGCCGAGTCTCGGTCTCAATGATGCTGCCTGGCACCTTCTCACGGTCACCGTGGCCCGCGCCGGAACCGTCAACACCTACCTGGACGGCCAGCTCAACAGCACTGCCACCCAGTCCGTTAAGGGCAACATCGACACCGATGACCTCGGGTTCACAGTGAACATCGGCCAGGACGGAACTGGCAAGTACACCGACGGAAACGCCGCCGAAATCGACATGGTGGTCGATGACCTCGGTATCTGGCGCCGGGTGCTGACCAGCGATGAAGTCACCGCGATCTACCTCCGCGGCCAAGCGGCCACCGCCCTCGACGTCATTCCCACGGTGCAGCCGTCGGGAATCAGCATCACCCCGGCGACTCTGGTCAACGGCAAGGTGACCTTCGGCTGGACCGGTGGCACTGGACCCTTCAAGGTTCAGAGCCGCGCGACAGTCAACGGGACCTGGACTGATCTCGCCACCGGCGTGACCAGCCCGTACTCGGTGACGCCTTCGGCTGCGACCGGATTCTTCCGCGTCGTGGACTCCGGCAACTAAGTTTTGTGCGCCACTGAGTGGTGGCTGTGCAGGGCGGGCTTGGGCGGTGAAACCGTGTGTCATCCCCAAGCCCGCCTCTTTCTTTTTTTCGGACGCATTCCGGACGGTTTTGAGGTTCTCAGTCTGGGTCCGGCCTTTTAGGATCAGCCGGTCACATGTCCGACACTCCGGCTCAGTCGTCCAAATCTTCAATTCCGGCGCCCATCCTTCCTGGCGCCACGCTCGGTGTTCTGGGCAGCGGCCAGCTGGGCCGTATGTTCACCATCGCCGCCCGGCGTCTTGGGTACCGCGTTCACATTTATTCGCCCGACAGCGATACGCCGGCGGGGCAGGTGGGCGATGTGGAGCGGGTGGCGGCTTATGAGGATCTGGCCTCGGTGCGCGAGTTCGCCTCGGGAGTCGATCTCGTCACCTTCGAATTCGAAAACGTTCCCAGCGCCACCAGCCAGGCGGCGGCCGAGCGGGTTCCGGTGCGTCCCGCCGGATCGGTGCTCCACGTCACGCAGCAGCGTCTCCGCGAAAAGACCTTTCTCCAGGAGTACGGATTCCCGGTCACGCCGTACCGCCGCATCGTCACCCTCGACGATCTCGCCGCCGCGGCGTGCGACCTGGGACTGCCGGCGATGCTCAAGACCGCCAGCTTCGGTTACGATGGCAAAGGGCAGCAGCGGCTGCTCCCGCAATCGGATCTCGCGTCCGCGCACGCGGCGCTGCGCGGGGCCGAGGGCATCTTCGAGGCGTTTGTGGATTTTGAGTGCGAGATCAGCGTGGTAGCGGCGCGCTCGCCGGACGGATCCTTCCAGGCTTTTCCGGTGTTCGAAAACTCCCACCAGAACCAGATTCTCGATGTGACCGTGGCTCCGGCCCGAATTCCCGAAGCCGTCGCCGCCGAGGCGGTACGGATCACTCGGGGCATCCTCGAGGCTCTGGATGCGGTGGGCTTGATCACGGTGGAAATGTTCCTTACCCGAACGCACCAACTCTTGGTCAACGAACTCGCACCGCGGACCCACAACTCCGGTCATCTGACGATCGATGCCTGCGTGACCTGCCAGTTCGAGCAGCAATTGCGGGCGGTTTGCGGTCTGCCGCTGGGGTCAGTCGCGCTGCGCGAACCGGCGGCGATGGCCAATCTGCTGGGAGATCTTTGGATTGAGGCCGGGGGCACCCCCGACTGGGCGGCAGCCCTTTCGGACCCGGCAGTGAAGTTGCACCTCTACGGAAAGACTGAACCGAGGGCGGGACGAAAGATGGGGCATCTGACGGCAACGGCGCCAACGGCTGAAGAGGCGATCCGCAAGGTGCGTGATGCACGCGACCAGCTGGTGCCGTCGCGCCGCCAACGCCGCTGAACCACGGAGCCGAGGTTAGTCCCGGCTCTTCATCGCCACCGCAATGACTTGGGAAAACTGCCCCACGCGGTCGCCGGCCAGAATATAGCAGGCGCGATACTGCCAGGCGGTGGACGTGCCCGTCGCAGGCGTCGGTTGGGTGTCCACGACGCTCGCCGCCGTGGTGATCGAAAGCAGCCCCCAATCCGTGCCGCGATTGACCTCGATTTCAATCACGTCGAAGCCGTCCGTCTTTTTCCACAAGATCTCCGGCTGAGCGTTGTTCCAGAAGACGACGATCTCGGGTTTGACCGTTGTGAGATCCCGCAGTTCGTTCGATCCGTGGACGCCGAGGTTCTTGCCGATGGATTCGGTGTACAGGGGATGCCCCTTGATATCGGTGACGATGCGATGGACCCGTCGGAAAATCCCTGGAGGCACGCTCGGTGGCCGCGGCGTGTGGAAGGTGAGCATCGGAAGGTACGGGTCCTTCACACCCTTCTGACCGAAGCCGTACTGATTGCGCGCCGAGACGTAGGCCGCCGTGAGCGTCTTGAGTTGAGAGGAGGTGGAAACGATCCAGGCGAAGTAGCGGGCATCCATCTGGAGGTCGTCGATCTTGGTGCCGGAGAGCCCGAAGGTCGCCTGGTACGAAGGCAGCCGGGCGGAAAAGTAATTTAGCCAGACGACTTGGGAGACAAGGTCGGAAGGTAAATACGATTGCGCGGGCATATTGGGCTGCGGGGAAGATTTCGCCATTTCCCTGCAACGAATCCAGTGCAGAATGATCGAATAAAGTAATTCTCCGCTTAAGAAGTGCGCGGAACGGAGGTGCTCGTTGCTTATCCGAGCAGGGTCCCGGCGGTGGTGATGTCTTCCCGGATCTGGCGGATCAGTGATTCCAAGTCGGGGAATCGGCGTTCGTCGCGCAGTCGGGCGACGAATCGGACCTCCAGATTGGACCCCAGGAGATCGCCCTCGAAATCGAGAAGGTGGACTTCAAATCGAAGTTCTCCGGCAGCGGCGATGGTGGGTCGGACGCCGATGTTCAGGACGCCCGGGTGCAGCTCCGAATCGCGGGTGACGCGAACGGCGTAGACCCCATGAGGGGGCAATTCCAGCCCCCGGACGTCGAGATTGGCGGTCGGGACGCCGATCCGGCGACCCAACTGATCGCCTGGACGGACCGTTCCCCAAACCGAGTAGGGGCGACCCAGCAGTTCGGCGACTTCCTTGAGTTGGCCGGATCGGAGGCATTGCCGGACGCGGCTCGAACTGACCCGACTGTCCCCGATGGAGACGGCGGCACACGTGTTGGTGTCGAACCCGAGTCGTTCGCCCAGCGCCCGCAGCCCCGGGACGTCGCCGCTGCGCGCGTGGCCAAACTGGAAGCCGTTGCCCACACTGATACTGCGAATTCGTCCGGTTTCACGGGCGAGCTGTTCGATGAACGCCTCACCGGTCAACTGCGAGAAGGCGGCATTGAACTCCATGACCAGAACCGCATCGACGCCCATCGATTCCATGGCCTTCAACCGCGCCGAAAGCGGCTGGAGGAGCAGGGGGGCTCGGTCCGGACGGAGTACGGTGAGCGGATGCGGATCGAAGGTGATCGCGGCAGCGCCGGCCCCGTGAGCGGCGGCGTCCAGGAGGGCCGAACGAATCACGTGCTGGTGTCCCAGATGCATGCCGTCAAACATCCCGAGCGCGAAGCACCACCCCCGGAGGCGGCGCGGCAGTTCGTGGGCATGACGAACAACGACCATGGATCACTCCGGAGACTTCAGCTTCAGGAAGGGGATGACGTGCTGTTCGAGCTCCGCCTGGCTCCACTTCAGAATCGTGTCCAACGTGTTTGCGTCCTCGACGTCGAATCGTCCGCTGGTCAATCGGCGCAGGCGCGTGAGGTGGGCACCGCATCCGAGCTGCTTGCCCAGCTCGTCGGCGAGCACGCGGATGTAGGTCCCCTTGGTGCAGGCGACCTCGAAGAACGCGAAGGGTTCCTCATACTCGTGGAACTTGTACGAATAGATGTGGACGAGCCGCGGCTGACGTTCCACTTCCTGGCCTTTGCGGGCGAGTTTGTGGAGTGGCACGCCGCCGATCTTCACCGCGCTCACCATCGGAGGGATCTGCTGCAGGTCGCCTTCGTACGTCTTTGAGGCGGCGTTGAGGTCCTCCAGGCTCAGCGGGGGAACCGGCATGGATCCGGTGAGCTCACCGTCGGCGTCGT
>JANXMD010000622.1 GCA_025354845.1 Verrucomicrobiota bacterium
CCGAGCGGGCCTTCCTCGCCCTCACCGAACCCGGTGCCCCCACGGAGTCGGTGGTCTCTGCCGGCTGATCCGGCCGCTCCGGAAATTTCCCGCTCGTCCTCGGCGCGGACCGGCGTAGCGTTTCCGTCATGCGCACCGTGATCTATCCCGGGAGCTTCGATCCCCTGACCAAGGGCCATTTGGACGTCATCGAACGGGCGGCCCGGGTGTTCGATCACGTGGTGGTGGCCGTCGCCCGCAACGAGTCGAAAACCCCGTTGTTCTCCATCGGCGAGCGGTTGGAATTCGTCCGGGCGGACGTGGCCCATCTGCCAAACGTCGAGGCCGACTCCTTTGACGGACTGCTGGTCAACTACGTCGTCAGCCGCGGAGCCTGCGCAGTCGTCCGCGGCCTGCGTGCGGTGAGCGACTTTGAGTTCGAGTTCCAGCTGGCATTGATGAACCGGCGTCTCAACGAACGGGTGGAGACCCTCTTCATGACCCCGAGGGAGACCTACACGTTTGTCAGCTCGCGGTTAGTGAAGGAGATCGCGCGTCTCGGCGGCGACGTCAGCCAGTTCGTGCCTCCGCGCGTCGCCGAAGCCCTCCGAGCCCGCTTCGCAGCTCCCCCCTCCGAGCCCAACCCCTAGTCACCCGATCTCCCCTCTCCCCTCTCCGATCTCCGAACTCCGAGGTCCGTTCCGAGAGTTGCGATCTCTCTCCGCTCGACCGAAGCTCCCGCCATGCCGATCAAGGTCAACATCCAGCAGCTGGAGCGGGAATCCGAGCATCTCTCCGGCGAGCTCCCGGCGGCCGAAATCGCGGAAGGGTTTGCCGACCTTCTGATTTCCTTTCCACATCCGCTGCACTACGAGCTCGAGGTGGAGCGTCAGCCACAGGGATTATTGATGACCGGGGTCCTGCGGTTGCCGATCACCTGCCAGTGCCGCCGATGCCTGAAAACCTTCGAGGATTCGGTCGAGATTCCTGACTTTGCTGCCCTCGCGCCGATGGAGGGGGAGGATGCAATAACCTGTGAAGGAGATTTTGCCGACTTGACGCCATTTCTGCGAGAAGACATCTATCTTGTTCTGCCAACGAACCCGTTGTGCAGTCCGAACTGTCACGGACTGGTCAAACCGTCCGAGGCAGGGGTGTCTGACAGTGAACCGCCGGAAGAATCCGGTGGATCCCCGTGGGGCACCTTGGATCAACTGAAACTGTAAACCGACCCGAAGCCATGGGTGTTCCGAAACGCAAACCGTCAACCAGCCGCCAGCGTATGCGCCGCGCTTACAACAGCGTGCTGCATCTGCCCCAGATTTCCTCCTGCCCGCAATGCGCGGCTCCGTATGTGCCTCACCGGGTCTGCCCGGCCTGTGGCTATTACAACAGCCGGCAGGTGCTGAATGTCAGCGCCCTGGCCTAAGTTCTTCCCCGGAGCGCCGAGCACCGCCGCAAGCGGGCCGGCGCTCTGTCGTTTGAGCGGGCTGATTCTATGCGGCTGGCCGTCGACGTGATGGGTGGCGACCACGGCCCGGAGGAACTCCTCCAGGGCGTGAAGCTCGCCCTCGCCGTCGAACCCGCCATTGCGGAGCTGTACCTATCCGGCCCGCAGGGGGACCTCGAAGCGATCTGTTCCCGCATCGGGCTGACCGATCCGCGGATCCGCATCCACCACGCCAGCGAAGTCCTCAGCATGGAGGACGATCCCGGCCTGGCGGTGCGACGAAAGAAGGACAGTTCGCTCCTCCGCGCCATCGAATTGGTACGAGAGGGAGCGGCCGACGCGATCATCTCCTCGGGGAACACCGGTGGATTGCTCGCCGGCGCCACCATCCGGCTCGGGCGCCTCAAAGGAGTCCGTCGCCCAGCCCTGGCCTGCATCCTCCCCACGCTCAAGGGCGCCTGGGTGCTGGTGGACGGCGGCGCCAATCCGGAGGGCACGCCTGAAATGCTGCTCCAATTCGCCATCATGGGATCCGCTTATTCCCGCGCCATGCTGGGGGTTCAGTCTCCTCGCGTCGGCGTGCTGAGCAACGGCTCCGAGGATTCGAAGGGCAATGAGCTCACCCGCGCCACGGTTGAGCTCATCCGCAAGACCGACCTGAACTGCCAAGGCTTTTGCGAGGGGTACGACCTCTTCCTGGACGGCGTGGATGTGGCGGTCTGCGACGGATTCGTGGGCAACATCGTGCTGAAGTCGGCGGAAAGTCTGGGCAAGGCGGTTCGCGCCATGCTGAAGGAGGAACTGACCTCGAACTGGATCCGCATGCTGGGCGCCAAGCTGGCCGAAGGCGGCCTGCGGCGGATCGCCGCCCGCATGAATCCCGAGATTTACGGCGGAGCCCTTCTGCTGGGGCTGGACGGCTGCGCGGTGAAGATCCACGGCAGCGGCAAGCGCGATACCCTTCGCCACGCCATTTCCCAGACCCGCCGGTTCGTCGAACTGCAGCTCAACGAGGCCATCGTCCGCGACATCGCCCGCTTTTCGGACAAGGCGGTAGCCACGACTCCTTCCTGACCGCAGACAGCCGATGTCCTCGTTCAAGCATCCCCGCACCAACCGACCCCATTTGCGCACGGTGTCCATCACCGGCGTGGGTTCGTACGTGCCCGAACGAGTGCTCACCAACGCCGATCTCGAGCGGATGGTAGAAACCAGCGACGAATGGATCCGGACCCGAACTGGCATCCGGGAACGCCGCATCGCAGCCGAAAACGAGGCCACCTCGGATCTCGCCGTGGCGGCGGGCCGCAAGGCGCTGGAACGCGCCGGAGTGAGCCCCGACCAGGTGGAACTGATCATCGTCGCCACCATCACTCCCGACATGCCGTTTCCCAGCACTGCCTGCTTGGTGCAGCAAAAGCTGGGCGCCACCCGTGCTGCCGCGTTCGATATTGAAGCAGCCTGCAGCGGATTCGTGTACGCCCTCGACATCGGCAGCCACTTCGTCGCCTCCCACACCTACAACACTGTGCTGGTGATCGGCGCGGAAAAGATGTCTTCGGTCGTCGATTGGACCGACCGCAACACCTGCGTGCTGTTCGGCGACGGCGCCGGCGCGGCCGTGCTGCAGAACCGCCCGAACGCCCACGGTCTGCTCACCACCTGCCTCGGTTCCGATGGGTCGAAGGCCGGACTGCTTGAACTTCCCGGGGGCGGCAGCGCCTGCCCACCCACCGCCCAGAGCGTCGCCAATCGCATGCATTTCCTGCGGATGGACGGAAAGCAGACGTTCAAAAATGCAGTGAACGCCATGGTGTCCGCAGCCCACGAGGCCCTGGAACGCTGCGGCCTCACCATCGACCGCATCCGCTGCATCATTCCCCATCAGGCCAACCAGCGGATCATCACTGCGGTGTCCGAGCAGCTCGGGGCTGCCGAGGGACAGGTCTTCGTCAATGTGGACCGCTTCGGCAATACCAGCGCGGCCAGCGTGGCCATCGCGTTGGATGAGGCAGCGACCCAGGGTCGGATCGTTCGGGGCGACCTAGTGTTGATGGTCGTCTTCGGCGCCGGGCTCACCTGGGGTGCCGCCATCATCGAGTGGTAGCCCACCCCCCGGCTGGCTTCCGCCGGTTCGGACTACTTTCTCGTTCCACGTGGCAGCGCACCTGCTAGCGTCCGCGCCTGTTATCCATCTATGGAACTGTTGCGAGGCATCCTGAAGGCCGCTGTCGAAGGCGGAGCGTCTGACGTCCACATCAAGGTCGGGTATCCGGTGGTATTCCGGATCCACCGCCAGCTCGTCGCCATTGAGGCGCCGGTGCCGACCGAGCAGTGGATGAACAGCATCGTCGAGAAGATGGTGCCGCACCACGCCACCAAAAAGCTCCTGGACGACCGTGAGGTCGATTTCAGCTACTTCGAGCCCGGGGTCGGCCGCTTCCGAACCAACGTCTTTCAGCAGAAAGGCTCGTACGCGCTCGCGATGCGTTATGTGAAGACCCAGGTGCCGAGCTTCGAGGAACTGGGTCTGCTCCCGGTGCTCAAGGACATTGCCTCCTCGGCGCGCGGCATCGTGCTCGTTGCGGGAACCACCGGTTCCGGCAAATCGACCACGCTCGCGGCCATGCTCGAGCACATCAACGCCCACTTCAAAAAGCACGTCGTCACGCTCGAAGACCCGATCGAATTCGTCTTCGATGACAACCAGTCCGTGATCGAGCAGCGCGAGATCGGTCTCGACACCACCAGCTTCGAGAGCGGGCTCAAGCACGTGCTCCGTCAGGATCCCGACATCATCATGGTTGGTGAAATGCGCGACGCCACCAGCTTCGGCGCAGCCATGCAGGCGGCCGACACCGGTCACTTGGTTCTGTCCACGCTGCACACGCAGAATGCAGCCCAGTCCATCGGGCGCATCCTCGACTTCTTCCGTCCCGAGGAACGCGAGCAGGTCCGGCGTCAGCTGGCCAGCACCCTCAAGGCGGTGATCTGCCAACGCATGGTCACCACCGTAAATGGGGGCGTTACCCCGTCGCTGGAAATCCTCATCAACACGCCGACCGTTCGGAAGATGCTCGAGGAAAACCGCCTCGAGAAGATCGGCGCGGCCATTGAAACCGGCCGCGACGACGGCATGCAGACCTTTAATCAGGCGCTCTACGACCTGTGCAAGGCGCGAAAGATCACCGAGGCCGAGGCTCTCAGTAAGGCCAGTAATCCGCAGGCGCTCGACATGATGTTCAAGGGCATCTTCCTCGACGAGGGGCGCCGGATCCTGCAGTAAACCGGTTGCCGGCGAACCACCCGGACTCAGTTACCGGCCTGGGATGTCACTCGCTTGTAACCCAACCGCCATCCGTTAGCTTCCGGCCATGCCTACGACTTCCAGGGTTATGGCAAAGATACTCGTGGTGGATGACGAACCGGACGCGTTGGAGCTGGTCAGCTTCAATCTCAAGGCGGCCGGCTACGAAGTGGTGACCGCCGACGATGGCAACGAGGCGCTGAAACGCGCCCGGCAACACGCGCCGGATTTGATCCTGCTCGACGTCATGCTGCCCGAGGTGGACGGGCTCGAAGTGTGCAAGCTCCTCCGCCGCGATCCCGCCACCGCGGCGATTCCGATCATCATGCTCACCGCCAAGGCGGCGGAGATCGACCGGGTGCTCGGCCTGGAGTTGGGGGCCGACGACTACGTCACCAAACCCTTCAGCCCGCGCGAGCTCGTTCTGCGCGTGAAGAACCTGCTGAAGCGCCAGGCCACCGCCGATGAAAAGCCCGAGCAGTTGAGCGTGGGCGATCTCTGCATCGACGTCCCGCGCCACCTCGTCACTGTCGCTAGGCGTCGCATCGACCTCACGGCCACCGAATTCAAGCTGCTCACCACGCTGGCCTCGCGCCGCGGGCGCGTGCAGTCGCGCGAGCAACTGCTTCGCGACGTGTGGGAGTACGACAACATCATCGACACCCGCACGGTGGACACTCACATGCGGCGCCTCCGCGAAAAGCTGGGCACCGCCTGCCGCTATCTCGACACCGTCCGTGGCGTTGGCTACCGCTTCGTCGAGAACTGATCCCCAGGGCTGGCGCCATTCCGGCGTTCCGGCCATTGTCCGGACAGTTCCCATGCCCACGCTCCTCATCCTCATCCTGGCCGCGGCACTGGTCGTCGTGCTGTGGATTTGGCTGACCCGCGAGCGCCGTCTGGAGGCTCAGGTCCGCCAGCTCCAGCTGGAACTGGCGTCGGTCAAAGCCGCACGAAACCTCGCGTTGATTGAGGAGCAGGACAAGCAACAGACGGTGTTCAACAGCATGGTCGAAGGCCTGCTGATCCTCGACGAAAACGGTCGCGTCCAGTTCTCCAACCCGACGCTCGGCACGCTCTTCGACCTGCGTCACGAGATCCGCGGTCAGACCCTGCTGGAGGCGCTCCGGCATCACGAGCTCAAGGCCGTCGCCGAACGCTCGCTGCTCGAGGGACGCGTGACCGACTTCGAGCTCACCCTCAGCGGCCGCGAGCCGCGGGTGCTGCAGGTCAACGCCGCGAGCTTTCGGGATCGGGATCGCGCCCACGCTGGAACGATTCTCGTCTTTCACGACCTCACCCGCATCAAGCAGTTGGAGAACGTCCGAAAGGAGTTCGTTGCCAACGTCAGCCACGAACTCCGCACGCCGCTTTCGTTGATCAAGGGGTACGTCGAGACCTTGATCGACGGCGCCAAGGACGACCCGGCGATCGCCTTGCGCTTTCTACAAACGATCGAAAAGCATGCCGACCGGCTTTCCTTTCTCATCGAAGACCTGCTGACCATCTCCCAGCTGGAGGCGGGGCAAATCGTCCTAAACCAGCAGGCGCTGTCGCTGTCTGAGCAGATTGATCAGGTCATTCGCGACCTGCACTCGCGTGCGGTCGAACGACAGATCACGTTGTGTAACGAGGTTGCGACCGAGCTCGTGGTCAACGCGGACGGCGACCGCTTCCAGCAAGTGCTATTCAATCTGGTGGACAACGCCGTGAAGTACGGGCGTCAGGGCGGCATGGTTCGACTGGGGGCTCGTCGCATGAACACGGAGATGGTGGAAGGCTGGGTCGCCGACGACGGCCCGGGGATTCCACCCGAGGCCAGCGAACGGGTGTTTGAACGATTTTTCCGGGTCGACCGGGCCCGTTCCCGCGACGCCGGCGGCACCGGGCTTGGACTCAGCATCGTAAAACACATCGTGCAGAGTCACGGCGGCGAAGTCCGCGTGGAGACCGAACCCGGCAAAGGCTGCACCTTCTACTACACCCTCCCCGCCCGCGCCTGACCGCCGATCTCCCAACTCCGAACTCCGTCACTTCCCCCCGTGCAGCACCCGCTGCATCACCTCAGGGTGCTGCCGCATGATGACGGAGAGCATGATGATCATGATGCCGATCACGAGGGTGGCGACGAGTACCGCAATGTTTCGAAAATTGCGAATCCGCTCCTGCATCGCCTCCGCCTCCTGGGCCCGGGTGGCCTGCCAGATGGCCATTTGTTCATCGAGACGCGCCTTCACCGTCTCCGGAGCGGGGAACTCAAACACCTGCCAACTCGCTGCCCGATCCAGGAAGGTGGCCTTGCAGGCACCGAGCGGCTCGGCCGTGGCCACTTTGAATCCGCAGGTCGACCAATAGCCGGCGTCTTCCTGCGTCCAGATGCGATGTACGCCCTGGTTGCGTCCCATGATCTGCACGCGCCGCCACAAGGCCGCGCGCACTTCGTCAGCCTGCTCACCGGGAGCCACCGATTCGCTATGCAGCAGCGCGTCCGCTCCTTCGACGAGAAATCCGATCGCGCCCAACATCGAGTCGTCGGGACCCGGCACCACTTGGAACTCGGTGACAAACCGATCGAGCTGATCCCAGGGAAGTCCGGCGGCCTGCCAGAGGATCCGCAGGGCGGCGAGATCCTCGACAGTGGCACGGCGGGCGGAGAGGGCCGGGGTTTCCACAAACCCAACCTCGCCCGGAAACCGACCAGTTTCAAGGGCGACCACATCCGACAACCGGAAGCCAGGTCGTCACCGGCTCACGGCTGAATTCGTCCGCGGTTCGATCAATGCCCAAAGCAGCGACTCGATCTGCGCCGGCGTGTGCTCGCTGGAAATGCCGAAGCGAAAAAGGCCCGTCTCGGGCCCGCCGGGATAGCGGATGAAGCTCGGGTAAATACGTCGGGCGAGAAGTCGGCTGCGGAGCCGCTTCTGTTCCGCGACGGAACGCGGCACGACCCCAACAATGGGCGCAATTCCATCGGGAGACTCGACGCTGCACGCCACTAACCCCGCCTTCGCCAGCATCCCGCGAACGTGATTCACGCGGTCGTGGAGGCGTTTGCGGAGCCCAGGATCCGCTTCCAGCAATCGGATTGCCGCGATCGCGGCCGCGACGGAGGGCGGAGGTGGAGGCGTGGTCGAGGCGAAGGTCCGACTGCGTTGGAGCACCCCGTCCACGCACGCCTTTGATCCGAGAATCACTCCGCCAAAGCTCCCCAACGCCTTGCTCAGGGTGGCGGTCCGCAGGAGGGCACGCTGGGGTAACTTCCAGAACGCTGCGGTGCCGGCGCCCGTGGCCCCGAGCGTTCCGGCTCCGTGACAGTCGTCCACCCAGAGAATTGCGTCACGCGGGAGACCCTTTCGGTAGGCGGCGAGCGGTGCGATCGCGCCATCCAGCGGAAAAACCCCATCGGTCGCCAGGAGACAACGCGCCCCCACGGGCAGTCGCCTTGCCCGGGACTGAACCGCCTCCGCATCGCGATGGCGAAAGGCGAGAACACGCGCGCCGAGGCGCTCCACGGCGTCGCGCAGCGTCGGATGCGCGCGCTCGTCGATCAGCACGTGGGAGAACCGGCCCACGAGCGATTCGGCGAGCGCCAGGTTGGCCATGGCGCCCGACGCCACCACCAACGCCCGCGGGGCACGAAGGAAGCGGGCCAGCGCGGATTCCAATTCCAGAAGGATCGGCAGATTTCCCGTGGTGAGCCGCGATGCGCCGACACTCAGTCCGTAACGCCGCGCCGCGGTCGAAGCGGCCCGCCGGGTCGCGGGATGCGACGCCATGCGGAAATAGTCGCACCCACCGAAGTACACCATTCGGTGCCCCCGCCATAGCACGTGGGTCCGCCCATCGGGAACCAAGGCTTCGGGCATCCGAGTCATGACGGCGTCCGGAAGACGCTGGCCACGATGACTTCCTTCGTTTTCCAGAGGAGCGTCATGGTGAGCGCCACCGGGAGAAGCGTGAGCAGGAGGACCAGCCAAGTCGTAGAGTAGTCGAGACTGTCGCGCACGCGTGCGAGGAGGGGCGGCGCATTGACCCAACGCAACAGCAGCATCTCGCCCAGCGCCAGGACGACCTGGGATAGCACCAGCGCTTGATTCACTCCGGTGAAAAAGCGGGTCTCCGATCGCAGGGTCTCATCGGGCAGCATGGCGGAAAGACGCAGCAGGACATGATTCAGCATCAGCAGGAACAGCAGCCCGGCAAACACCAGCAGCGTCATGCTCTGAATGAAGAAGGGTTCGTCGGGATGGCGGCTCCACCAGTGGGTAAAGGGGCTCAGCGCGACGAGGAGTAGCGAGACCAGACGTGCCCGGTGCAGGGCGGCGGACCAGATGCGCTCCTGCGACTGGAAATACCGGAGTTGATGCAGTCCATAGGCGACCAGCAGGCTGGCCGCGACTGCCGGCGCCGTGCCATAGCCCCGAAAGCTGTCGTCCATGGCCGTCCGCGCGTCGGCCAGCAGCAGCAGGGGCAATCCCCAGAACAACGCCGACAACCCGCGGACCACACGCGCGAGCGAGGGGAGGATGCCGTTGGGATTCACACAGGGTTCCGGCCGGCGGCGCGCGCGTCGACCACGCTCAACCGATCGAGAGGTAGGTGTAGTCCTTCAGCCCGCGCTCGTAGTCGTCGAGCAGACGCATCGCCTCGCTGGGCTTTAGGCGGTCGGATTTGATCGCCGAATCCACCTGCGCCTTCATCTGACGCTTGAGCTCGTTCTCGTCGTACTGAACCGCGCCGAGACACTGGATGATCGTGTTGCCCTCAATGACCTCCTCGACGTAGTAGCCGGCAGGCTCGTCAGGCTCGAGGAAGACGTGGACCTCATTGACCCGACCAAAGAGGTTGTGGAGGTCGCCCATGATGTCCTGGTAGGCGCCCATCAAGAAGAAGCCGATATAGTAGGGCTCGGATCCGTTGCCGTTGGACTTCAACTCATGCAGCGGAAGGGTGTCACGGACGTCGCGCAGATCGATGAACTTGTTGATCGCTCCGTCGGAATCGCAGGTGATGTCCACCAAGGTCGCCTCGCGGGTCGGGCGCTCATCCAGCCGGCTGATCGGCATGATCGGAAACAACTGCCCCAGCGCCCAGTGATCGAGCAACGACTGGAACACCGAGAAGTTGCAGAGGTACTGATCGCCGAGCGAATCTTCGAGCTTTCGAATCTCCTCGGGCACGTAAGGGCTGCCCCGAAACGAATCCACCACCGCCTTGGCGATCTCCCAATAGAGCGTCTCGATCTTTGCCTTGTCCGGCAGATCGAGCAACCCGAGGGTAAACATGTTGTGCGCGTCCTCCTTGCGTTCTAGGGCGTCGTGATAGGCCTCCAGCTTGTTGGCTTTAACCAGGTTGCGCCTCAAATCAAGGAGTTCCCGAACCAGCGCATGCTCCTGGTCCCCGTAGGTGAACTGCGGGGAATCGGGTGACTTGTGGATCGTTCCGAATACCTCCACCAGCAGCACGGAGTGGTGGGCCACGATGGCACGGCCGCTTTCGCTGATGATGTCGGGGTGCGGAACCTTCTCCGCGTTACAGACATCGGCGATGTAGTACACGATGTCGTTGGTGTACTCCTGAAGTGTGTAGTTCGTGGAGCTGTCGAAGGCGCTGCGCGATCCGTCGTAATCCACACCGAGACCGCCGCCCACGTCGAGGAACTCGATGGGGAAGCCCATCTTGGAAAGCTTGGCGTAAAAGCGACTGGCCTCCTGAACCGCCTTCTTGACGGTGAGGATATCGGGAACCTGTGAACCGATGTGGAAGTGGAGCAGGCGGAAGCAGTGTTCGAGCTTCTCGGCGCGGAGCAGTTCGGTGGCAGCGAGCAGTTCGGCGGTACTGAGACCGAACTTCGCGTTCTCACCACCGCTCTCGGCCCACTTGCCCGCGCCCTTGCTGAGCAGCCGGGCACGGATGCCGACCATCGGTTCGACGCCGACTTGGCGCGACACGGTGATGATCTGCCGGAGCTCCTCCAGCTTCTCCACCACCAGGATCACCTTCTTGCCGAGCTTGATGCCCTGGAGAGCAAGCTTGATGAAGGCGGAGTCCTTGTAGCCGTTGCAGATGATGAGCGATCCGGGCTGATCCTGCAGTGCCATGCCGATGAACAGCTCGGGCTTGCTGCCCACTTCGATGCCGAAGTTGTACGGCTTGCCGGCGTCGAGGATCTCCTCCACCACTTCGCGCAACTGGTTCACCTTGATGGGGAACACCCCGCGATAGCTGCCCTGGTAGCCGAACTCCGCAATGCTGGCCCGAAAGGCTTCATTGAGGGCGGCGACGCGGTCGCGGAGGATGTCCTGGAACCGGATGAGCAGGGGGAATTTCAGCCCGCGCGCCCGGGCTTCCTCCACCACGTCGGTGAGATCGACGGCCGCTCCGGCGTCGCGAAGCGGTCGCGCCACCACGCGGCCGGCCTCGTTGATGTCAAAGTAACCGGCGCCCCAACGGTCGATGTTGTAGGTGGTTCGTGCGTTGGAGATATCCCATCCACCAGGGGCGGAGGGAAGCGGGGCGGCGTTGGATTCGCTCATCGATCGTTGGTCAGGCGAGCCGGACTCTAGGAACCACGGGCGCGGTTTCAAGAGGCGGGTTGCAAAACTTGCGAGGCACTTCCATCGACCGGTCGGCTGAAAAATGGTGGGCGAGACAGGACTTGAACCTGCACGGCTTGCGCCACGGGATCCTAAGTCCCGCGTGTCTGCCATTTCACCACTCGCCCTTTCCGCCGCTGGGGGTCAACCTAGCGTCCCTTCGGTCCCACTGACCACTGAATACTGATTCCTGCGATCCACCCATGAACGCCAAGAAAATCGCCTATTGGACCACCACCATCCTCTTCGCTGGCATGATGGCCATGTCTGCCTTGATGTACTTCCAGCAATCCAAGCAGGTGGTAGAGGGATTTGCCCATCTCGGCTACCCCCCTTATTTTCGGTATCTACTCGGGACCGCCAAGGTCTTGGGAGTCCTCGCCCTGCTGGCGCCGCGATTCGCCATCCTCAAGGAATGGGCGTATTCCGGGTTCACCATCACCCTGATCTCGGCCGGGGTCTCGCACCTCGCCTCAGGCGATGGCGCCGGAAAGGCCGTCGGACCGCTCATCGGCCTGGCCCTCATGGCGGTCTCCTACGCGCTGCGGCCCCCGGGCCGCCGGGTCCCAACGGCTGCGTCCTCAGAAAGCTAAACGAAGCCGGTCCTCAGGCGCCTGCTAATCAGAACTGAATCCCCCTTGAACGGGGTTTGTGGAACCGTCTAACGTCGCCGGGTCTTATCCGGCTGGCATGGCCTTTGCACACCGGTCTCCCAACTGAAATGGCCGGCCGGTCCAGCCCCAAAGCCGTCAACACCACCGTCCAACCTGTCGTGTTTTTCACATACTGCCTATGAAGCTCCATCCCCTGACCATCGCTGGCGCGTGCGCGCTGGCGATCTCCGCGCGATACGCGGCTCAAGCCCAAACCGCCGCCGCCCCGAAGGTGATGGAAAAATCCGTCATCGAGGGCATTCCGCTTGAGGAAACGGTCGTTCCCACCGCCCGTCCGTTCAACTCGGTGTACGGCACCGACCGCAGCATCATCGACACGCCGCGCAACGTGACCATCATTTCGCGCGAGCAGTTGGACGCCATCAGCATCCACGACGTGCGTGAGTTCTCGAAGCTCACTTCCAGCTCCTACACCCGCTCGAACTTCGGCGCTCCGACCACGCCGGACATCCGCACCCAGTATGCCGACACCTTCGTCAACGGCTCCCGCCTCGGCCTGACCTCCAACGGCAACGGGCTTCCGGTCAACTTCAACTCCGTCGAATCGGTCAACATCGTCAAAGGCCCTGCCGGTGTGGTCTACGGCGCCAGCCAGTACGTCGGCGGCTACATCGACCTTATCACCAAGAAGCCGTTCTTCGACAGCTTCCACGGTGAGGCGACGGCCGAGGTTGGCATGTTCGACCAGTACCGCTGGGGTCTCGACTTCGGCGCGCCGATCTCGAAAACGCTCGCCTATCGCGTGAGCTATGCCGGCGAGGAATCTGGCAGCTACTACTACGACGGTTACAAGCACACCCAAGCCGGCTACGCCGCGCTCAGCTGGGTGCCGAACGAAAAGTATGACCTGTTTGTGGACGGTGAATTCTTCCGCGCCGACTACACCGAGAACTTCGGGATCAATCGGCCAACTCAGGCGCTGATCGATCACGGTCAATACCAGACCGGTATCAACAACAACCCGGCTCCCGACTACGCGAAGTACCCCTTTGGCTATGCGGATGCCAGCGGGAATCCGATCACTTTTGGCAACATCAACGTGGCCAGCGGCACCCCCGGCCCAATCTCCGATCCGCAAAACTCCAAATGGGTCGTCTCCGGCTTCCCGGTGGTCAACAGCATCGCCCTCGGGCCGGTGGTTCAGATTGACCGCCGCCTGCGTCTGCCGACCTCGGGTTCGGACGGTTTCAGCCTGAACCTGCAGGCCATCCAGACCCTGCACATCAGCGACGACACCTCCGTG
Organism: Verrucomicrobiota bacterium; assembly: GCA_025354845.1. Classification (GTDB taxonomy): domain Bacteria; phylum Verrucomicrobiota; class Verrucomicrobiia; order Limisphaerales; family UBA9464; genus CAIVQB01. Next base: position 13,250 of record JANXMD010000622.1, read on the forward strand.
GTGAACACCACCTTTGGTCGTTATGTGAGGCGCGACACGCTCAGCCCCTACTACTACTCCGAGATTATCGACCCCAGCTGGGAATTGGAGAACCGCACCGAGTTGCGGATGACTAAGGACAAGCATTCGATCAACACCGGCCTCGATGTGAAATACGTCGATGTCCGCGCCTTCAACGACTTCTTCTCCGAGCCGGCCAACGTGTGGGATCTCACCAAGTCGACCAAGGCGATCAACATCGCCAACGCCGCCTACTTCCCCAGCCCCTTCACCTCGAAGCCGGTGCCGGGATGGCCTGGCCGCTACTACACCCC
>JANXMD010000639.1 GCA_025354845.1 Verrucomicrobiota bacterium
CCGCGGATCACCTTGAGGTCCCGCAGCAGATCGTATTGAGCCTGCCAGCGCTTCGCGAGCATCCGGCCGTGCACCTCGCCCTTGGCTGGATCTCCCAGCACAAACTTCTGCTCGGACAACACCCGCACCGAGTATTCCATCTTGGCCTTCGTGAGCTCGGGATTCCTTCGCGACAGCTCCTGGTTCACCTCGGCAGGAGCCGCGAGGTACTCGCGCCATCCCAGATGACTTGCCTCCACGAAGGCCTTCACCAACGCGGGATTCTTCTGCAGGAAATCGCGCCGCGTAAAAAACACCCGGTAGGGGGCGTATCCGGAATCGCTGATCAACAACACCCGCGGATGCGCCCCCTGCAAGGTCGCGAAGAAGGGCTCGCTTGTGATAAAACACATCTGAACGTAGTTCGGGTCCTTCACAAAACTTCCCACGCTGAAGGTGTGGGGTACTTCGCGGAGATTCTTGAATCCGTATTTGCGAACCAAGTAGGGAAACCACGCGGTGCCCGGAACCACCGCGACGGTGTGGCCCTCGAGATCGGCGAGACCGTGGATTGGCGACGCGTCGTGGACCATGATCCCTTGCGGGTCGTTCTGCATCGTCATCCCCACTGCCACCACCGGAATGCCGCGATCATTCGCCGTGAGCACGTCATCGCCGCTGCCCATGCCAAACTCTGCGTGGCCCATTGCGGTCCGCTGCACGGCGAAGGTGTTGGGACCACCGGGCACGATTTCGATATCGATGCCGGCATCGCGATAGTAGCCCTTCAGCATCGCGTGGTAGAATCCTCCGTGCTCGGGCTGCGGATACCAGTCGGTGATCAGCCGAATTGGGGTCCCAGCAACTGCCGCCTGAAGGAACAGCCACAGGCAGGAAGCCACGGCCGCGATTCGAGGTGAGGAGAGAAGCGAACGATTCATCGGGGTTTGCCTTGGTGGATTCGACGGGCGATGCGTCCGTGCTGGGCCAGGAGGCGGTCAAGTTCCACTTCCACCAGCTGTCCATCGGCTACCCGCACCCTTCCGTGCACCACTAGGAAATCGACGTTACGTGCGTGGCAGAGAACCAAGCCGTCCACCGGGTTTTCTGCGGCACTGCTGAACACATCCTCTGCCGGAAAGAGGGCCAGGTCCGCACACTTGCCGATTTCCAGGGATCCCAAATCGGCCGACCGACCGAGGTTTTTCGCTCCTTCCAGAGTGGCCATTTCCAGGGCTTGCATCGGCGTGATCGATTCGGCGCCGTGGACGACGCGGGTGAGCAACAGGGCCTGCCGCACCTCGTTCAGCATGTGGCCGGAGTCATTGGAAGCCGATCCATCCACACCGAGGCTCACCGCGCTCCCCGCCTCGCGCAAATCGTTGACCCGACAGACACCGGACCCGAGCCGCATATTGGAACAAGGACAATGCGCCACACCCGTCCGGGTCCGCCCGAGATGCGCGACTTCGCGGTTGTTGAAATGGATCCCGTGGGCGAGCCACACGTCCTCACCCTCCCACCCGTGTTGCGCCATGTAGGCGAATGGACGGCTGCCAAGACGTTCCCTGGCGTCACGGTTTTCGGGGACGGTTTCGCCGCAGTGCGTGTGCAATCGAACGCGGTGATGTCGTGCGAGCCTGGCGGTCTCCCGATAGAGTTCCCCGCTACAGCCAAACACCGTGCAGGGCGCAAAGGCGACCTGGGCCATCGAACCCGGGCCACTCTGGTGATACAACCCGGCGAGGCGATCGCAGTCGGCGAGAATGGGG
>JANXMD010000648.1 GCA_025354845.1 Verrucomicrobiota bacterium
CCTGAATTCGCTGACCGTGGCGGAGAACGTCGGCTTGATGCTTTCGGAACACCGGCTCAAGTCGCCTGAAGAAATTCAGCGCGTAGTTGCCGACCGCCTCGCCCTGGTGCGCCTGGGTCCGGAAGTGGCGTCCAAACTGCCCAGTGAACTCTCGGGCGGCATGCGCAAGCGGGTGGCGATCGCCCGCGCGCTGGTCGGGGATCCGCAGCTGATTCTCTACGATGAACCGACGAGCGAGTTGGATCCGATGGTGGCGCTGACCATCGGACGCGAGATCAACAATTTGAACCACCGCATTGGTGCCACTTCGGTGGTGGTTACCCACGATCGGGATCTCGCCTTCGGCATCGCCGACCGCATTGGATTCCTGGTCAACGGCACCCTGGTCGCCCTGGGCACGCCCGACGAGGTGCGGGCCACGCGGCATCCGGTGCTGCAGGAATTTCTCGCCGCCGATTTCAAGCGTTCGTCCGAAGCCCCGTCTCTCTAATTGCTGTCCGACTTCACCGCCTTTCCCGTCATGAAAAACACCCTGGAAACCCGACTCGGCGTCTTCTTTGCCCTCGTGGTCATCGCTGCGTTTGTGCTGTTCGAGATGATCGGCGGCGGCATTCTCTTTTCGCGCGGCAAGCTGATCCGAGCCCAGTTCGCCACGGTGCGCGATCTCAAGGTGGGGGATCCGGTGAAGCTCGCCGGCGTTTCCATCGGCCGCGTTCGGACCATCCACACGCCCAAGGCCGGTCATGTCGAAGTAGATTTCACCGTCGACACCGACGCGGATATTCGCACCGACAGCGTGGCTGCGGTCCTCTTCGCCGGCTTGATGGGCCAGAACTTCGTGTCGCTCTCTTTTGGTTCCGAGAACGCACCGCTGGCGGATTCCAGCACCCTGTTGAAGTCGAAGGATCAGCCCGACCTGGCGGCCATCATGACCAAGCTCGATGGCGCAGCGGACGGCGTGCAGAACATGACCCGCAGCTTCACCGGTGAGGAGTTCAACAAGTTGCTCGGACCGTTCACGGACTTCCTCAAGCAGAACCAGCCTCGCCTCGTGGCGATCCTGGGCAATCTGCAGAATATCTCGACCACCATCGCCGAGGGCCAGGGCACCGTCGGAAAGCTCATCAAGGAGGACACGCTTTACAACTCAGCCCTGTCCACGGTGACCAATCTGAACGGCGCCGTTGCGGATGTCCGTCCGCTGGCCGACGACGCCCGCGCGGCCGTCGCTGAGGCGCGCAGCATGGTGGCGGGAATGAACAAGGGGGAGGGCACGGTGGGCAAACTGTTGAAGGATGAGAAGCTCTACTCGGAAACCACCACCGCGATGACTCAGCTCAGGGAGATCTTCCAGAAGATCAACGGTGGCCAGGGGACCATCGGTCAGTTGGTGAACGATGGCGCCTTCCTTAAGAACGTGAAGCTCACCCTGCAGAAGGTCGACAAGGCCACCGAGGGCCTCGAGGACACCGGGCCGCTGACCGTTCTCAGTTCGGTGATCGGCAATCTGTTTTGACCGGTGGGCGGGTTGATGTCCCCGAGGTGGGGCCAATTCCCGTCATCCATCTGGCACTGGACTTGCAACTGCCGTTCGGAATAGTACGCCGGAAGGACGCCAATACCCACTCTGCCATCATGGTCCGCTTTATCCTCAGGGGCCTGACCCATCCGCTGGAGCACGAACTCCACAGTGGGGTCATCACGATTGGGCGGAGTCCGTCCAACGAGTTTCAAGTCGCGGACTCCAGTGTCTCGAGCGTCCACGCCGAGGTGACGGTGGATCCCGAGGGCCCCTCCGTCCGGGTGAAGGACCTTCAATCCACCAACGGCTCCTTCATTGACGCCAGTCCGATCGAGGAATCGGTGCTGCGCCCGGGGCAGACGCTGCAATTGGGTGGCGTGGAGCTCCGTCTCGATTTGGAGGAGTTTGAGATCCGGATTCCCACAGCGGCCACCACGCCCGTTGTGGCTCAACCGATCGGGGTGGAGTGTGTGCTCGATGACGGTTCCAAGGCCTGCTCGCGCAATCCGTCTCTGCCGGCCACCCACGAAGCCGAGCTCGGCTGCATGGCGGTGGTCAAGTGCCCCGGGGTTTTCCACGCGTCGTGCTTGCGCCTCGTGAAACTCTCCGGTGGCAAGGCGGGCGTTCTGTTGTTCTGCCCTGATTGCAACACCCGCTGCCGGGCAATTCCCGGTGTCTCGGAGGCGAGCTCCAAGAAAAAGAGCCTGCTCTCCCGAATCACCCAGACCGTTCATTTGGGCTGGAGGAAGAAATAGGAATCGTATCGGTCGAGATCAGGGTTTCGGCGCGGGCTCCAGTTTCCACAGGCGGCCCTTGCCGGGAATCAGGGTGCTGGCGCCGGCGGTCATCACGTAGAGCTCTCCATCGCGGTCTTCACTGAAGGCGCAGTAGTACACCGATCGCGCCGCGGGGTCCGCGATCGACAGGCGCGACACCTTCCAGCGGGCTGCGTTCGCCGGATCCGGCTGGCCGAGGAGGAGCGTTCCCTGGGCGAGCCCCCAGTTGCGGGTCCAGTCGGCAAACACATAGCCACCGCGCAGGGCGGGCAGCGCGTGGCCGCGATACACATGGCCCCCGATGATGCTCACGCCGATGGTGTCTGGACGCGATTTCGCGCCGGGGTGCCGGTATTCGAGGAGGGGATCCAGCAGCGGCTCGCCGCGGGGTCCGGTTTTTCGCCCGTCGCCCGTAGGCAGGGAATTGGCTGATTTGGGATCGAAGGGGTGGAATCCCTCGCGAAGCGCCCAACCGTAGTTCCCTCCCTTTCGAATGAGGTTTACCTCCTCGTACAGATTTTGTCCCACATCGGCGGCGAACAACTCGTGACGTCCGGCGCGATCGAAGCTGATGCCCCACGCATTGCGGAGACCGAAGGCCCAGATCTCGGGTTTCGCACCCTCGATTTTCGCGAACGGATTGTCCGAAGGCGCGCGATACCCGGTCGCCGGTGAGACATCGAGCCGAAGGATCTTGCCGAGCAGCGTGTCGAGCCGCTGCGCGTTTCCGCCTTCCGGACGCTTCCCCTCGTCATTGGCGTTTCCGCCGTCGCCCACCGCCATGTACAGAAAATGATCCGGGCCAAACGCCAGGCGTGCGCCGTTGTGGTTGGCGTAGGGCTTGTCGATTTCCAGCCGGACGATTTCGGACGTCGCGTCGATCTTGAGTGGCGTCCCCTTTGGCAGGCGGAATTCGCTCAGTCGGAGCGTGCTGTTGAACCCTTCCGGCGCACCCGATCGCAGCGGCGCGTTGTAGGTGACGAAGAGCCGGCGATTCCGCGCGAAGTC
>JANXMD010000651.1 GCA_025354845.1 Verrucomicrobiota bacterium
CTCCAGGGGCGGTTCACCCGACCTACCTGATCCCCTCCCATGTCCCGCCAACTCACCGTCAGTGACGCCCGCGAGTCGCTCAGTCTCCACCTGGAGTCCAAGGGCCAGGGCATCCGGGAACAATACGGCCCGGACCTGGGATGGAAGCAGCTTCTGCAGGTGCTTGCCGACCGAAAGTTTGTTCGGTATCCGTGCGAGATCGTCTTTGAGACCGCGGGTCTGGAGGACGGCGAGTTCGCCCATCCGGTCGCGAATGGAGAGCGGCCGGAGGAGGGATTCTCCCTCTACGTTCATCCCGTCTTTCTCACCCAACTCCACCAAGTTTCCTACCTGGTCCTGTATCAATTGGTCCTGGTGAACTACGGCGATTTCGCCACTCCCGACGATGCTGAGACATTCGGGGCGGCCGCGCTCGGTATTTCCAAGCAGGCCTACTACGACACCCTCTGCGAACTCGCCGACTGTGTCCCGCAATAGGTCGGCCGGCGCGGCGCTTGGAGTCCCAATCCCTACCCAAAAACGGAGAGGTACCCGCCACTCAGAAGTGGGCGGACCGGATTCGGTCTCACTCAGCCACTCCCCCGCTCCGGCTCAGGTACCAGAGGAAGGCAAAGATCCCAACCAGGACCGCCACACCCAGAGCGCGCGAAACGCTACGGACGAGTTGTTCACGACGATGTTGCGCCGCTGAATCGCGCTTGCGGGAATGAGGTTGACGCATGCTGCCCAATTGTTTGGAAAACCCTGTCCCTAATCGTGGTCATTCCGAATCCAACGTCCCCGCCCCTCTGAAGCCTCAACTGAGTTTCCAGAGAACGGCGAAGATCGCGACCAACAGCCCGACGCCGACCCATTGCGCAATCGCGCGAATCTTCCTTTGCCGGTGCTTCTGAAGATTCGCGCTACGACGGCGCGACTGAACGGGTGTGCTCAAGGAGTGTGAAAGTTTCACCAAGACTCGCCACGAAGCGCCAGTCCGAAAACACGAATGCGAATTTTGGATGAAAGAATGCCCCTCGACCGGAGTCGGTCCTCGACGCAGAATTTCATCACCCTTTCCCGTGTTGCCCCCATTCCCTACCCTCCGACCCTCCACCGGATCCGAACCGGTCTGGACTGCGGCGCGTTCCCTGGCGGTTCGCCTCGCCATTTCCAGCGTCACGCTTCTGCGGTTGGCCGCGGCGGAAAGCATCCCTGCCGGCCCGCCGCTATTCACCGCCGCCGACTACGCCACGCGTACCGAACCGGCTCTGAAGCAGTATTGTCTGGGCTGTCACTCCACTGAGAAGCACAAGGGCGACCTCGATCTCGAGTCGGTCAACCGCTGGGCCGACGTGCAACGTCACCCCAAGATCTGGCAGGGCGTGGCCGAACAGCTCGCCAACGGAGAGATGCCTCCCAAGGATAAGCCCCAGCCAACGGGCCCCGAACGGGAAGGCCTGCTGGCTGCGGTGAATGCCATGTTGGACGAGGTGGCCCGCTCACGGGCCGGCGATCCCGGACCGGTGGTGCTCCGACGCCTTTCCAATGCGGAATACACCTACACCCTCCGGGACCTGACCGGTGTCGAAACGCTCGATCCGGCCCGGGAATTCCCGGTGGATGGTGCGGCCGGTGAGGGCTTCATGAACACCGGCAACGCGCTGGTGATGTCGCCCTCACTCGTCACCAAATACCTCGACGCCGGCAAGGAAATCGCCAGCCACGCGGTGCTGCTGCCCGACGGCATCCGGTTCTCGACCAAGACCACCCGTCGCGATTGGACCGAGGAGCTGCTCGCGGATATCCGCAATTTCTACCGGGGCTTCACCGATCCCAAGGGTGGCGACACGGTGAATCTCCAAGGTATCGTTTTTCAAACCAACGAGGGGGGCCGGTTGCCGCTCGATCGGTACCTGCTCGCCAGCCTTGAACTTCGCGGGGCCGGCGGAACTTCGGTCGCCGAGGTCGCGCGGCGTTCCGGACTGAGTGCAAAATACCTGGGCCTGCTTCGGGAGGCACTCACCGGAACCGAACCCTCGCCGTTGCTGGATCCGCTGCGCGCCCGCTGGAAAACGGCCACTCCCACCGACGTCCCGGTCCTCGCGGCGGAGATCGGCCGGTGGCAGAAGGCCCTGTGGCGCTTCACCAGCGTGGGTCATATCGGCAAGGCCGGCGGTCCGGCGGCGTGGATGGAGCCGGTGGTGCCGCTGGTGGCCCGTCAGGAATTCCATCTCAAGCTGACCGCTCCCACCAACGGCGCCCCGGAACGGATAGTCACCTTGGCGGCTGGCGATGCCGGGGATGGCCACGACCACGATGTCGTGCTCTGGCAGCAGCCCCGGCTCGTGGCCGCGGGACGTCCTGAGATTCCTCTGCGCGACCTGCCCCAGATCAGCTCCGAGCTCGATCAGCGTCGCCTCCGCATTTTTGCCGCCGCCGATCGCGCTCTGGCCGCCGCGTCCGAGGCCGAATCTGCCGTGAACGCGTTTGATACCAGTGCCCTGGCGCGGCGCCATCGGGTCGATCCCGAAATCCTCGGCGCCTGGCTCGAAGGCCTGGGACTCCACACCAACGCGGCGGTTCGTATCGAGTCGCTGTTCACGCGCCGCGTGACGACAGTCTCCGGCTTCGACTTCGTTCAAGGTTGGGGAAACCCGGAAACGCCGAACGTGTTCGCCAACCGCTCCGACAAAGCGGTGCGTATTCCGGGCAATCTCAAAGCCCACGGGGTGGTGGTGCATCCCTCGCCCACACTGCAGGCGGCGGTGGGCTGGCGGAGTCCGGTGACGGGACCGATCCGCGTCGAGGCCCACATCACGCACGCGCATCCGGAATGCGGCAACGGCGTCACCTGGGTCCTCGAGCACCAGCACGGTTCGCTGCGTCAACGACTGGGTTCCGGCACGGCACAGGGCGCGCGTGAGGGCACGGTGGCGCCGGGCGACGCGCTCATCGTCCGGCCTGGCGATCTAATCTCCCTGCGTGTTGGACCGCGTGATGGCAATCACTCCTGCGACCTCACCTCGGTCGAGCTGATCCTTCGCGAAACCCGTGAGGGCGGACGGGAATGGAATCTCACCCGCGACGTATCGGGCGACGGCATCGCCGCCAATCCGCACGCCGATGGCTTTGGCAATGCCGGGGTCTGGGTGTTCTACACCGAACCCGACCAGGGCGGGACCGAAGCCGATCCGATCGCGCCGGCCGGATCGCTGCTCGCACGCTGGAAATCGGAATCGAACGCGGCGGCCCGCACCCAGCTCGCCAAGGACCTGCGCAACCTGCTTACCGGAAAGATCGTTCCGCAGGCTAAGAGCGCGGATGAGGCCCTGTTGCACCAACTTTCCCAACCCGCCGGCCCGCTGCTGCGCGGCACCTTGGCGACGGTCGTCCGCGAAACCGCCAGGGCGCGCGCCGCAGACCGGAAACCCTCCCGTCCCAACCACACGGACCGCACGCAGGACGGCGGGACAACCCTCAATGCTTCCGCCTTCGGCCATCTGCCCAACGGTACCGCCATTCACCCCCTTGATCTCGCGGTCCAGGCCCCGGCTTCACTCCAAGTCCGCATTCCCGCGGCGTTGGCGACCGGCTATGAATTGGTGACCAGCGGAACGCTCGCGCCGGGTGCCGGCTCGGAAGGAAGCGTTCAGTTGCAGGTGACTGAATCCGGCGACTCCCGAAGCCGACCCGCCCAACTGTCCGGTGTTTCCGGCGGACTCATCGCCGGTGCAGCAAGGGTTGCGGCAGCCGCCGGCCCGTGGACCACCAGCGCCCGGGACGTGGCCTCGGAGAATCCGGTTGTGGTGCTCGACGGCAGCGCGGCACGGCGGCGGATCGAGACAGCGATGTCGCAGTTCCGCGACCTGTTCCCCGCCGCACTCTGTTACACCAAGATCGTTCCCGTGGACGAGGTGGTGACGCTCACGCTCTTCTATCGCGAGGATCGTCACCTCGCACGGCTGATGCTCGACGATGCGCAGCGCGCGCAGCTCGACCGCCTGTGGTCGGAGCTGCATTACGTCAGCCAGGACGCGCTGACCCTGGTGGATGCCTTCGAGCAGCTCTGGCAGTTCGCCACCCAGGACGCGGATCCCAAAGTGTTCGAGCCCCTGCGCGAGCCGATTCAGCGTCATGCGGCAGAATTCCGCAAAGCCCTGGAGGAATCCCGCCCCAATCAGGTGAAGGCGGTCATCGAGTTCGCCGAAAAGGCATATCGTCGGCCGTTGAAGGACTCGGAGAAGACCGACCTGCAAACACTCGTAACCACCCTGCGTCGCGAGGACTTGTCGCACGAAGATTCCATTCGGCTCGCGCTGGCGCGGGTTCTCGTCTCCCCGTCTTTCTTATACCGCGCGGAAACTCCGGTGGCTGGGGCGAAATCCGGTCCGGTCACTTCCTGGGAACTCGCCAATCGTCTCAGCTATTTCCTGTGGTCCACCGGACCCGACGACGCGTTGAAGGCAGCCGCCACGGACGGCACCCTCACCAACCCCAACGTGCTGGCGGCCCAGACGCACCGCATGATGACTTCGCCGAAGGTTCGGCGCCTGGCCAAGGAATTCGGTACGGCGTGGCTGCACCTCTACGACTTCGATCAATCGAGTGAGAAGAGCGAGCGACACTTCCCCACCTTCCCCGCACTGAAAGGCGCCATGCATGAAGAAACCGTGCAATTCCTTACCGACCTGTTTCAGGCCGACCGTCCGGTGGTGAACCTGATCGACTGCGATTACACCTTCCTCAACGGCCCGCTGGCGGCCCATTACGGCATCCCTGGAGTTACCGGAGACGCGTGGCGCAAGGTGGATGGAGTCCGCACGCTCGGGCGCGGCGGCTTGCTTGCCCAGGCGTCGGTGCTCTCCAGCCAGTCCGGCGCCTCGCGCACCAGTCCGATTCTCCGCGGCAACTGGCTCACCGAAGTCATCCTCGGCGACAAGCTTCCCAAACCGCCCAAGGACGTGCCACGCCTTCCCGAGGACGAAGCCACCGGGACGCTGTCGGTTCGGGAACTCACCGAGAAACACAGCACGGACCCGCGCTGTGCCGGGTGTCACCGCCGTATCGACGCCTTTGGATTCTCGATGGAGGCTTTCGACGCCATCGGCCGGAAGCGCGATGTGGACCTCGCCGGACATAAGATCGATACCCGCGTGCGGGTGCTGGACGGCGCGGAGTTCGAAGGGGTCGTCGGCCTGCGCGAATACATTCTGCACCGTCGGTCCGATGCCTTCCTGCGACAGTTCTGCCGCAAGCTGCTGGGCTATGCCCTCGGGCGCTCGGTGCAACTGTCGGACAATCCGTTGCTGGCCAGCATGCGCGACTCCCTAAAACAGCAGGACTACCGCATCAGTGCCGCCATGGAGACGCTGGTTCGCAGCCAGCAATTCCGCGAGATCCGCGGCGCCGACCACGCCGCCGAGGAATAAAATCGAATCCCACCCTCGGCATTGACCTTTCGACCGATAGAACGCCCAATAGATTCCGAATTCCCCTCATGAACTTCCACCCATTCAGCCGCCGGACGTTTCTGCGCGGAGTCGGTGTGTCGATGGCCCTACCGTGGATGGAATCGCTCCCGGTGTGGGGCGACACGGCCCCAGCCGTCGGAGTGATAGGGAGCGAAGCGCCGGTGCGGCTCGCGGTC
>JANXMD010000652.1 GCA_025354845.1 Verrucomicrobiota bacterium
CGGCCCTCGTGCCGGCACCATCACTAGCCGCAACCGCTGGATCGCCAAGGATGGCAAGGTGATCGCCGACGACGTCCGCACCTTCCAGTTCCGCAAGTGCCCCGACGGAGCACGAATCATCGATGTCACGGTCACTGTTCACGCCACCCACGGCGAGTTGGTCCTTGGCGACACCAAGGAAGGCACCATGTCCATTCGCCTCGCTGAGTCGATGCGCGTGGCGCAACCGGCCAAAAAGGCCGGACTAGGACACATCGTGAACAGCGAGGGCGTGCGCGATGCGGACACCTGGGGCAAGCGGGCGAGCTGGGTGGACTACACCGGGCCGGTCAACGGACGAACCCTGGGCGTGGCGATGTTCGATCATCCCACCAATCCCCGCTACCCCACCCACTGGCACGTCCGCGACTACGGCTTGTTTGCCGCGAATCCGTTCGGGCTTCACGACTTCACCAAGGCCGAGAAAGGCGCCGGGGATTTCCACATCCCGGCCAACGGCCAGGTCACCTTCCGCTATCGGATTTTGTTTCATGACGGGGAGGCCGCGGCTGCCCATGTGGCCGATGCCGCGATTGAATTTCAGAAGACCACTCCCGTCGTTTCTCCTTAACGCCAGCGTCAACCTCGGTTCCGGCATCCGCATCTCATGAAAACCACACGTCGTTCCTTCCTCAAGAGCACCGCGATTGCCGCGGGCGCTCTCTCGATTCCTGCCAGCTCCTGGGCCCGCGTCGATGGCGCCAATGGTGACATCCGCGTGGCCGTCATCGGCTTCAATGGCCGCGGCAAGGATCACATCGAGGGCTTCCGCCGCCAGAAGGGCGTCCGCCTAGTCGCGCTGTGCGACGTGGACAAGAAGGTGCTGGAAAAGGAAGCCACCCGCCTCGCCGACGCCAACAACGCGGTGGAGAAGTTTGTGGACGTCCGTCGTCTGCTGGAGAGCAAGAACATCGACGCCGTCTCCATCGCCACGCCAAACCACTGGCACTCGCTGATGGCCATCTGGGCCTGCCAGCATGGCAAGGATGTCTATGTCGAGAAGCCGGTGTCCCACAACGTCTGGGAGGGCCGCCAGATCGTGAACGCCGCGCGCAAATACCGCCGGATTGTTCAGACCGGCACCCAGAGCCGTTCGAATCCCGGTCTCCGCGAAGCCATCGCCTGGCTCCATGCCGGCGGCCTCGGCGAGATCAAGGTGGTACACGGCCTCTGTTACAAGCCCCGCCAGAGCATCGGCCACACTACCGGACCGCAGGTGATTCCCGAGTCGGTCGACTACGATCTCTGGTGCGGCCCGTCTCCAAAGAAGGAGCTACGTCGGACGAATCTTCACTACGACTGGCACTGGGTCTTCGACACCGGCAGCGGCGACCTCGGCAACCAAGGCATCCACCAGATGGATATCGCCCGCTGGGTGCTGCGCCAGGATGCGCTGAGCCCGCGCGTGGTAAGCATCGGTGGACGCTTCGGCTATGAGGACGACGGCAACACACCGAACACACAGGTCGTCCTGCACGACTATCCCGAGGCGCCCCTCATCTTCGAGGTTCGCGGGTTGCCCAAGTCGAAGCAGTTCCAGTCCCCCGCTCTCTGGAACAAGAACATGCCCGACTTCCGCGGGGCGCAGATTGGCGTCATCGTCCGGTGCGATGCCGGCACCATGGTGATCCCCTCCTATGACAGCGCACTCGTGTATGATGAGAAGGGCAACCTGATCCGTGAATTCAAGGGCGGAGCCGACCACTACGCCAATTTCGTCGCGGCCGTCCGCAGCCGGAACCCGGGTCAACTCAACGCCGATATTCTCCAGGGCCATCTCAGCAGCGCGCTGTGCCATACCGGCAACATCAGCTATCAGATGGGCCAGAAACTGACTCCGGGCGAAATCCGCGAGCGCCTTGCGTACAACGCTCCCGGCCGCGAGGCCGTGGGCCGCGCGGTTGAGCATCTCGAAGCCAACGGGCTGGATCTCCACCGCGAGCGTCTTGTCTTTGGCGCCTGGCTCGAAATGGATCCAGCCACCGAGCGTTTCACCAACAACGAGCAGGCCAACCAGCACTTGCGCCGCGAATACCGGTTCCCGTACATCGTTCCGGAGAAGGTTTGAATCCAAAGCATTCCACTCAAACGGACAGGGCCTCAACCTGTCCGTTTTTTTGTCGCCGCATCGTGCTTCCGCTGATGTTGGCCGCGTTTGGGCTTCTGCCGTCGCGACTCGTCGCGCATCCCTTCCTGCAGGACTCCTGGTGGGTCCTGGTCGAAACCAACCGTCTAGTGATGCGGGTGAGCGCCACGCTGCGAGAAGTGGCGATCGCCCAAAACCTCGGCGCGGAGGCCACCAACGGCACGCCGCGGCTGGAGCGATTTCAGCAAGCCCTGGAAAAACACGGGCCCTATCTGCTGCGGTCGTTGCAGCTCAAGGCGGATGGGCAACCCCTCGCCGGTGAGGTCCTGGACTGGCAACTCGTCACCGACACCGGAGTCGTTGCCACCGCGACTCCAGGCGACCTCCCCTCGTCGACCTCGCCTCCCGATCCCGCCGTGTATTTGGATCAAACCCACGCCGCCTTCGATCTGGAGTTCAAGTTTCCGCCGGGCCGCCAGCCCCACGAGATCACCTTCGGCCAGGCCACACTGAAGGAGTTCAATTACGCCCCCGGCATGGCGTGGGACGTCACCTATGCCTTGTCGGTGAAGGATGCGGATCGCAAGGACATGGCCGCAGGCATCGTCCGTACCGATCTGCCCTTCACCCTGAAGCTCACGCCTTCGGGCGGCGGTACGAACTCCCCCACCACCGGACCGACTGCGACGTCGGCCCGGAGCTCGGCAGCACCTGCCTTGGACTCGACCCCGGTTCGCATCCCTTTTCTCAGCTATCTACGCCTCGGGGTGCATCACATCCTGACGGGCTACGATCACCTGCTCTTCCTTGCCGCACTCGCGCTGGCGGCGCGAAAGGCGACGGATTTTCTTAAACTCATCGCGGTGTTCACCGCTGCGCATTCCCTCACGGTGACCGCCTCGGCGATGAACTGGGTTCGCTTGCCCTCTTGGTTCGTCGAACCGTTCATCGCGGCCACCATCGTCTTTGTGGCTGTGGAGAACCTCCTCGCGCCCGCGCGCGCCGGCACGCGGGCGCGACTTCTTTTGGCCTTCGGGTTTGGACTCGTTCATGGGCTGGG
>JANXMD010000679.1 GCA_025354845.1 Verrucomicrobiota bacterium
CCAACCAGGGGCCCACCCTAATTTGCCCGAGTTCTCCGTTTACTCTGCAGCGATGCTGCCAGAGGAATAGATGGCCAGAGAGAGTCCCGCCTGACGCCATCGGGTGAGGGCCGACGGCACTTCGGGATACACGTGGGCGCGCAACGTGCCGTCGCGGTAGCCGGCTTCCCAGATCAGCCCCTGCAGCGCCTTCAATCCGGTCTGCTTGGAATCCGATTCGATCAAGCGCTGCACGGCCGCACACACCCAGTCACGTTGGGCGGCGGCACCGAGTCCGGGCGGACACCAGGCTTCAAAGTTCGTGGCACCGGCGTCGTGCGCCAATTGTTCCACTGCCGCCTGAACCGAGGGCTGGTCGGAGTTGCGGGTTAGGAACGGGCCCACTTCGCGATGGGCGTACGGAAAAAGGACATCGCGGACGAAGGCGATGTCGGAGGTGGTGCCCTCGATGTCGAGCAGCACGCGCCGGCCGCGAAACCGGATCATGACCGCAGCGCGGCGAGGGTCTCGAGACGTGCGGCTCCCGGCGGCAGATGCGATGGGCCGAAGCAAAGCGGCTGGATGGTCGAGGCGATGCGATCGCCGGTGTAGAGGGGACTCCAGCCCGCCTTCTCCCGAAACAGTCGGATGGCCCGGATGTTACGATCGGCGCAAAGATCGAACCAGTGCTTGGTGCCCGCAGGCACGTTAATCAGGTCGCCGGCCTCCACTTCGATGGCGAATACCACGCCCCCCGGGGGATGGATATGAAAGATGCCGTGTCCGCCGACGATGAAGCGCACCTCGTCCTCGGCGTGGGTGTGTTCCTGATTGAACTTGTCGAGCATCGTCTGGAGTCCCGGGATGTCGGCGGTGACGTCGATCACGTCCGCGGTGACGTACCCGCCGCGCTCCTGCAGGCGGCGAATTTCCGGCTCATAGGCCGCGAGCACCGCGTCGGCTGGGGCGCCCGCCTCGATGCGACCGGCGACCGGCCAGCGCTCGTGCCAAATGCCGTGGGGGGCGAGGAAGGCGCCAATCTCGGCGGGGTCGGTGAGTTGGCGGTTTTCGGCGGGGATGCGGAGCAGGGCCATGGTCGTAAGCGTTGTCGCCATCCAATAGGCGGGAACCCGGGTCACTGCAACTGACGTTTCCGTGCCAGAACTTCGAAAAGGAATTCCAACACCTCGACATGCCGTCGCGCCTCTGCGAGATCCCGTCCCCAAGTGTACAGCCCATGACCCGCCATCAGGAACCCGTGCCGGATTTCAGGCGCCGGTCCGGAGACCCGGGGCTCGAGTTCGGCGGCGAGTCTCGCGATGTCCTGGGTGTTGGGGACGATGGCGATGTCCACGCTAGTCTCGTGCGTGGTGACGCCGGCGAGGCCTTTGAGCATTTCGTAACCGGAAATCGAAATCCGGCCCGCGGAGGCATGGAGTTCCGAAAGCACCGTGGCGCAAATCGAATGCGTGTGCAGCACCGCACCGGCACCGGCGGCCCGGACCAGCAGGGCGTGAAGCAAGGTCTCCGCGGAGGGTTTGGGGCCTCCGGATGAAACCGGTCGCCCGTTGGCGTCGACGACCACGAAGTCGGCCGCGGAGAGCCGGCCCTTGTCGAATCCGCTGCCGGTGATGGTGAGCTCGAGGGGATCGCGTCGGGTCACCACGCTGTAGTTGCTGCTGGTGCCCAGCGACCAGCTGCGTCCGTGGAACTCCCGCCCGATGCCGATTAGCTCAGACACCGAGTCGGGAGTCGCCACGAGGGCAGGGGCCCCAGCCATGCGCGGATCAGGCGCGGGCGGCCTTCACGTGCTTCACCTTTTCCCACTTGTGGGTCTTTGCCGACTTGAGCACCGCATCGGTGACGTAGTCGGTCGCAAGGCCATCGCGGAAGTTTGGCAACGCCGGCTTGCCGGTTTCGAGTCCCTGGATGAAGTCGGCCACCTGATGAACGAAACTGTGCTCGTAGCCGAGCTGCAGGCCCGGCACCCACCAGTTGCTGCAATACGGATGGTCGTTGTCGGACACGTGAAGGTTGCGCCAGCCTCGCACCTTGCCCTGGTCTCGATGATCGAAGTACTGCAGGCGGTGCAGGTCGTGCAGATCCCAGGCTATGGAGGCGTTTTCGCCATTGATTTCAAAGGTGTACAGGGCCTTGTGCCCCCGGGCGTAGCGGGTGGATTCGAAGGTGGCGAGCGATCCGTTGCTGAAGCGGGCGAGGAAGGCGCTGGCGTCATCAATGCCGACCTTTTGGATCTTGCCGGTTTCCTGATGTTTGCGCTCCTTCACGAAGGTCTCGGTCATCGCGGTGACCGTATCGATCGACCCGTTGAGCCAGAGTGCGGTGTCGATGCAGTGGGCGAGGAGGTCGCCGGTCACGCCGGATCCGGCGGTCTTCACATCGAGGCGCCAAAGCCCCGCGCCGCCCTGCGGCAGATCGGGATTGATGGTCCAGTCCTGGAGAAACTTGGCGCGGTAATGAAAGATGCGACCGAGGCGGCCTTCCTGAATGAGCTGATGAGCGAGGGTGACGGCAGGGCAACGGCGGTAGTTGTACCAAACCATGTTCGGCACGCCGGCCTTCTCAATGGCGGCGACCATCTTTTCCGCCTGCCGTCCGTTCAGCCCCAACGGCTTCTCGCAGAGCACGGCTTTGCCGGCCTTGGCTGCGGCAATGGCAATCTCGGCGTGGCTGTTGTTCGGCGTCGCAATGTCGATGACATCGATGTCGTCACGGGCGATCAGCTTGCGCCAGTCGGTTTCGATGGACTCATAGTTCCACTTGCCGGCGAATTCCTTGAGTTTGGCCTCGTCGCGGGCACAGACGGCCTTGAGCACGACCTGATGCTCGAGTGGGAAGAAGTGGTTGACCTGGGCGAACGCGTTGGAGTGGGCCCGGCCCATGAAGCCGTAGCCAATAAGGCCGATGCGAAGGGGTTTCTTTGCCATAGGATAATGCGGTGTGTCCCCGCAACGGTTTCGGGAACCGCGTTTCCCGGCAAGAGAGAAGTCGTTTGGCGCCAGTGGGGCGGCCGGAGATCAGGCGTGCGGCCAGAGCGAAACGACGGCAACGAAGACCCCAACGGGTCCCACGAGGAGGATCCAGGCCGAATGTTTCCGCTGCTGCTCCCAGGCGGGATTCCCCTCCAACGGTTCATGGCAGCAGGCGCAGCGCTCGGGAAGTCCGGCCACCGGTTCGAAGCACCGGGGACACGAGGGACGCAGAATATCGAGGAATCGAAGCCCCTGAGTCCACATGCGGAATCGCCGACGACGGCTTTGTCGCATCTCTCTCGCCGTTTCCAGGGGACGCTCGACCTGCACCGGGAGGCGCCCGGCGGGTGAATATCTGCGGCAGTTGGAGTCGGTTAGAGTCATAAGCCTGATGGACTTGCGCGATTTGATCTGAAGGGAACGGCTACCCTCTGTAAGGTGGAATCGGAGGATTCCCTTAAGAACTTGAGGGAAAAGTTTGCGTCCGACTGGAGAAATAGTCCGGCCGATTTCGGAATTGCGGTTCCCGTGGCCAGGGGTTGGATTCTTCCCATGAAATCCCCGATCCTCCTCCTCGCCTCGTTTCTGCTTTCCACGCTGCTTCATGCTCAGGATTGGGCGAAGGCCCGGTTGGAGAAATCCCCACGTCACATGGAATGGGTCAAGGTCACCCACGACGGCCGGACCGTGCAGTGCTATGTCGCCTACCCTGAAGTGAAGACCAAGGCGACGGCGGTACTGGTGATTCACGAGATCTTCGGCCTGACCGACTGGGTGCGGAGTGTGACCGATCAGTTGGCGGAAGCGGGCTACATCGCCATCGCACCGGACCTGTTGTCAGGCGCCGCTCCCGGCGGCGGGGGAACCGCGGAGCTCGGCGCGGGCGACGCGGTGCGGAAGGCCATTTCGGGATTGCCTCCTGAGCAAGTGACCGCTGATTTGAAGGCTGCCCTAGCCTATGTCTCGGCGTTGCCCGCCGCCAATGGCAAGGTGGCCGTGGCGGGATTCTGTTGGGGTGGGTCCCAGACCTTTCGCTTCGCCACGCAGGAACCGCGCGTCCTTGCCGCCTTTCCCTTTTATGGCACGGGCCCTGACAAGGCCGAGGACATCGCCCGTATCCACGCACCGGTTTACGGCTTCTATGGTGGCAACGATGCCCGCGTGAATGCCACGATTCCGGGTTCGACCGATCTGATGAAGCAGGCGGGAAGGCGATATGAGCCGATTGTGTATGAGGGCGCTGGACACGGATTCATGCGCGCGGGAGAGGCTCCTGACGCCTCGGATGCGAATCGGAAAGGACGCGACGAAGCGTGGAAGCGACTGAAAATTCTGCTCGGGGGGCTTTGAGAGCTGACGGAACAAAATTGCGATTCTTTTAGCAGTCGAGGTCAAGTTGTTGCGGGAAACTCCGATATAAGTAGTGGGATCGTTGGGAGAGGTCGACGGTCCAATGAGCCTTCCGATTTTTGTGAGCACGGTCGCTGACACCTGGCTCGCGGGTCCTCCTCACCTGCGATGCCTGCCCCTCACGACGTTAGCGGCCGTGTTCACTTCGGAGGGATAGGGAGTGGGCCGGCCGCGGTGAAAACCTGCGGCCGGTCGTTTTCTTTTTCC
>JANXMD010000696.1 GCA_025354845.1 Verrucomicrobiota bacterium
GCGCGGAACGGACCGTCACGGCGACGCAGCAGTCCCGCCCCACCTAGACTTCGGTGGGGTCCGAGTTGCCGCTCGGCCCTCACTTCACCACGACCAGCGAAGCGCCGTCGTGGCCACCCGGACGGACGGGGGCAACCGCAGCACCTCTTCGCCTCCACGGACCGGAACCCATCTCCACACCCTGGGCGTCCCGCTCGCGCGGAACGGACAGTCACGGCGACGCAGCAGTCCCGCCCCACCGGTTCAATCGGGTCACCCCTGGGGCGGTTGCTCCTCTCTTCAACCCTACATCGTTTCAACGCTTCAACCTCCTCAGATCGGTCCTCCGCCAGCTCAAGCCTGCCACCCCGAATCCAAATTAGTCCCTTCGGCGATTCGGTAACCGTGGCCGTCGATGAAGTCTTCAGGTAGGCTTTCCCGCTCTGTGAGTGCCGAATCCGCCATCCTGACCGCCCAAGACCTCGTCTTGAAGCACAACGAACGTGTTCTCCTGGACCATGCCTCCTTCGGTCTCGCGCCCGGCGATCGGGTGGGACTGGTCGGCCGCAACGGCGCCGGCAAGTCCACCTTTCTCCGCATCCTCGCCGGGGAATTGCAGCCCGACGACGGCCTGATCACGCGCCAGCGCGGCACCATCATCGGATACCTGCCGCAGACCTTCGAGCTCACACCCGAGCAGACGGTGTACGACTCCGTGCGCGAGGGCGGACGTGGCGTGCTCGACCTGATCCACGAATACGAGAACCTCCCCGGTCATACGCGCCGCCATGAGGAGCTCGAGGAGCAGATCGTTCGCCAGGACGGCTGGAATCTCGACACCCGCATCCGCACCGCGCTCAACCAGCTCTCCTGCCCGCCCGACGACCGCACCATCGGCCAGCTTTCGGGCGGTGAAAAACGCCGCGTCGCGCTCGCCCGCGCCCTGGTGGCGCAACCGGACGTGCTGATGCTCGACGAGCCCACCAACCATCTCGACACCGATTCCGTCGAGTGGATCACCACCTTCCTCGCCAGCTACCCCGGCGGATTGTTGGTGGTCACCCACGACCGCCATTTCCTCGATCAGGTGGTCAACGGGATCGTCGAATTGCGCAACGGAGTCTTCGAGCGCTACGAAGGCAACTACACCGACTACCTGATCGCACGCGCCGAAAAGCTCGCCTCGGAGGAACTGGTGGAACACAAGCGCCAGATGTTCCTCCGCAAGGAACTGGAGTGGGTCCGCCGACGGCCCAAGGCACAGACCAGCAAGTCGAAGGCGCGTCTCGACCGGTTCTTTGAGAAGGAGGCCGACGCGCCGCCCGACACCGAGGTGGACATGGACCTGATCGTTCCGCCGCCCCCGCAGATGGGCAATCGCGTGGTCGATCTCGACAAAGTGACCATGGATTTCGGCAGCCAGCCGCTGTTCACCAATCTCAGCCACATTTTCGCCAATGGCACGCGCATCGGCATCACCGGCCGCAACGGTTTGGGCAAAACCACGCTGCTCAAACTCATCCTCGGCGAGTTGAAGCCGACGGGCGGCGAGATTCGGATCGGACAGCTCACGCGCTTCAACTACGTCGACCAGTCCCGCCTGCAGCTGCGCGATGACCGAACGGTGCTCGACGAGGTGAGCGACGGCACCGAATGGGTGCAATGGGGCGAAACCAAACTTTCGTTGCGCGGCTACCTGAAGCGATTCCTCTTCACCGACGACCGCATCACCGCCGCCGTCAAGTGGCTCAGCGGTGGTGAACGGAGCCGCCTTTTGCTGGCCAAAGTGCTCAAGCGCGGCGGCAACTTCCTCATCCTGGACGAACCCACCAACGACCTGGATCTCCCGACCCTTCGCGTGCTCGAAGAGGCACTCATCTCATTCCCGGGATGTGTGTTGGTGGTGAGCCACGACCGTTATTTCCTGAATCGGGTCTGCACCGGCATCCTGGCCTTCGAGGGACAGGGACGCGTGGTCTTCAGCGAAGGCAACTACGACTACTACGTCGACAAGAAGAAGCGCACCGAGGCTGCCTTGTCGCGCCCGACCCCAACGACTCCAGCTCCGCGAGCCACCCCAGCCGCCGCGCCGTCGGCACCGGTCGCCTCCGCCCCAGCCAAGCCAAAGGGCCGCAAGCTCAGCTTCAAGGAACAGCGGGAACTGGAAGGGATGGAACCCCTGATCCAGTCCACCGAAGCCGAAGTGGCCAAGCTGGAGGCGCAACTGGCATCGCCCGAGTTCTTCAAAACTCAGGGGGCGCGGGCCAATGCCGTCATCACCGAGTTGGAGACCCTGAAGGAGAAGACCGTCAAGCTCTACGCCCGCTGGGAAGAACTCGAAGCCGTTCGCGCGCAGTCCGCCTAGTTCGACGGCCCCCGTTTGGAGAGTGCGGTGGGAAGCGAAGCGCCACACCGCTCTCGATACGGCGCCTGCGGAACCAGGTCCAAAGTCCAAAGTCCAAGGGCCAAGGGCCCGTTCCACCTTTAGCCTAGGGCGCGAGTCCTAGGAAAGCGCCCCTCTTTCTCCTCAAGGGCTGAAGGCCCGTAACTCCCCACCGAGGCAGCCGGCATTCTCGACCTTTTGCCTTTTTCCTTATCCCTTTTCCCTTCGCCCTCCCGCGGCGTCCCCTCCGCCTCGTCCCCTCGGCGGCTACGGCCCATCTCCGATCTCCGAACTTCGATCTCCGAACTCTGCGCCTCCGCGGTTCGAACCCGCTCGGTCGGTTTTCAGTCGCCCGCAATGTCGGGGCGCGGTCATGATCCCGGCATGTCTCGGTCTCATCCGCTTCTGGGATCCCTCGCCGCACTCGGATTCGGTGTCGCGGCACTCGCGCAATCGGCACCGCGGCCCCTGCGTTTCGACGATCTGCTCACCGCCCGGAGGCTTAGCTCGCCCGTCCCTTCACCCGATGGCCGATGGATCGCCAGCGTGCTCACCGATGTCGACAAGTCGGCGAACCGCGGCAATTCAGACATCTGGCTGATCCCGGCCGGCGGCGGTGCCCCCCATCCTCTCGCGTCCTCCCCGAAGCACGACCGCCATCCCAGTTGGTCGCCCGACGGAAAATGGATCGCCTTTGAATCCAATCGCGACGGCGACTTTCAGGTGTGGGTGATCCCGGTGGACGGCGGAGAGGCCCGCAAGATCACCACCGTCGCCACCGAGGCCACCCGGCCGGTCTGGTCGCCCGATGGCGGATCCATCGCCTTCGTGTCCGCCGTGTTCCCGGAAAACTCCGACCGACCGTTTGTCGACTCGAATGCCGCCAACAAAGCCACACTCGAAGCCCGCGAGAAGAGCCCGGTGAAGGCACGGGTCATCAACCAACTGCTCTTTCGACACTGGGATTCGTGGGTGGACGATCGCCGACAGCACCTATTTCTGGTGCCGGTACGCGACGGCAAAGCCGCAGGCGAGCCGCGCGATCTCACTCCCGGCGTCCGCGACGCCGTTCCCACCTCCACCACGTTTGAAGCGGGCGATGAGTTCGCCTTCTCCCCGGACGGCGGCGAGATCACCTACACTGCAACCCCCGAAGCAACGCGCACGGAGGCGTGGAACACCAATCACGACCTATGGGCCGTGGCCGTGAAGACCGGAACGCGTCGTCAGCTGACGTCGAATCCCGCCGCGGACGGCTGCCCCCACTATTCGCCCGACGGCAAATGGCTCGCCTACCGCGCCCAAGCACGTCCGGGATTCGAGGCCGATCGCTGGCAGTTGATGCTGCTGGAACGAACCACCGGCAAGACCCGCAGCCTGACTGCCGCCTGGGATGCCTCGGTGGAAGACCTCTGCTGGTCCGCCGATTCCCGATCGCTGGTGCTGACCGCTGAATCGCAGGCCACCAAGCTCCTCTGGTCCCTGCCCCTGGAGGGCGGCACGCCCCGCCCCTTGACTCGTGGCGGCACCTCCGCCGAGGCGACCGTCGGTCCGGGCAACAACGTGGTCTTCACCCGCAGCCGACTCACCGAACCCGCAGAGGTCTATCAGGTCCGCATCAACGGCGACGGCGGTGCGTCCATGACGTCTCTCACAGGATTCAACGAGACCTGGAAGAGCGGCGTGATTCGCACGGAACCGGAGTCGTTCACCGTTCGTGGAGCGGGCGGCACGCCGGTCCAGATGTGGCTGTTGAAGCCGCCCGGGTACCTACCAGGACATCAGTACCCACTGGTCTTCTGGGTGCACGGCGGACCACAGAGCGCCTTCCTAGATTCGTGGTCCTACCGCTGGAACGCCGAACTCTGGGCAGCGCAAGGCTACCTCATCGCGATGCCGAATCCACGCGGATCGACGGGATTCGGGCAGAAGTTCACCGACGAGATTTCCCACGACTGGGGCGGCAAGGTCTTCGGGGACCTCATGGCCTGCATGGACCTGCTCGAGAAGCGTACCGACGTGGATCGATCCCGCATGGCAGCGGCCGGCGCTTCCTACGGCGGCTACATGATGAACTGGTTCCAAGGACACACCGACCGCTTCAAAACGCTGGTCACCCACTGCGGGGTTTACGAATTCAACTCCATGTACGGCTCGACCGAGGAGGTGTGGTTTGACGAATGGGAACACGGGATTCCCTGGGAGAATCCGGAGTTTGGCAAATGGTCACCGCACCAGTTCGCG
>JANXMD010000707.1 GCA_025354845.1 Verrucomicrobiota bacterium
GGCAGGGGCCTCCTGCGCCGCGGGAGTAGCGGGCGTCGCGGGTGTGTCCTGGCCCTGGGCAGGGCTCAGAACCAACCCGGTGAACAGCACCAGGGCGAGGAGGCTTTGAAGGGATGCATTCATGAAGGCGGCAGGAAAAGGGGTCAGCGGGAGTTCGAGGCGATGCGCCAGCAGGCGGCACCGAGTCCGATGCAGCCGAAGTAGAGCGTGGCGATCACGCCGAGAACGGAGGCGAGCACCCAACCCTGGGTGTTGCGCAAGACGGCGACGGCCGCGTTGCCGAGAGTTCCGAGGACTCCGAAGGTGGTGGACACCGGCTGGGTCCACTGGTCGGCGTTCACCGCCGGGCCCACCGCGTCCAGTTGCGGAAGCAGGAAGGCGTACACCGCGGCCATCAGTCCGGAGAAGAGGAGGACGGAAAGGATTTGGAGGTGGCGCGGCCAATTCATCCAGGGCTTCCGGTACCAAGGTGACGCTGCCTGGCGCGCTATGAGGGTCAGCACGCGGGGGGCGAGTGTGGCGGGTGCGGGCCGTGCGGGCAGCTGCTTGAGCGTCCGATCCGCCCAAGTGGCAAGCCGTTCCTCGTTGTTTTGAAATTCGTTCATATCGGCTTCTTCTTCAAACACCCACGGACTCGCGGGCGGGTTGCAGTTTTTTTTGCAGCGCCTCACGCGCCCGGAAGATGTCGGTCTTGATCTTCCCCAGGGACACCCCGAGGTGTTTCGCGATGTCCGCATAGTCCATGTCCTCGAAATGATAGAGCACCAGAGCCACCCGCTGGTCTTTCGGTAGTTTTTGAATCGCGGTTTCAATCAGGCGCCGCTGGTCCTGGGTCAACAGGGTCTGGTCCAACGTGTCCGGAGCCGCAAACTCCAATTCCCGCGCCTCACCGTCCTCGTCTTCACGGCTTAAATCGGTGAACATCTTCCAACGTGAACGGTAACGTTCCAGGTGATTGAGGCAAAGATTGCGAGTTACGGTCTTCAGCCAACCACCGGCGGTAGGACTTCCGGCGAGATTCTCCCAGTGATTCCAAGCGCGGAGGAAGGCTTCCTGGGCGACGTCCTCGGCCTCCGCCTCGTTGCTGAGCAGGCGGACGGCAGTGCTGAACACCATGTCCTGGTAGTTCAACACGAAGGTTTCGAATGGGGCTGGGTCGCTCATCGGGGCGCCCGTCGCGGGACGGGGCAAGAGTGGCAGGAACACCCGGGTCCGGGCACCAATGTTTCAGGGAAGTGTTGAGTCAAAACGAACCGTCCGAGAAAAGATCGGGGATCGTGTGCCTTGCCGAACGCAAGCGTCGATGGCCCGGTCCTTCAAGAATCTGCCAAATGGCACCTTGCCCGAGCGCAGAACGCTTTCTAGCTTCGTCACCCAAGGATCTTCCTCGACCAGGTACATGAAACTCTCCATTAAACTGCTACTTGCGTACTTGGTGAGCGCGATGCCGATGTTTTCCCAATTGCCGACGAATTCCCCTCCTCCGCCCGGGGCTCAAGCGGTGTTCGTGCAACCGGTGCAGCTAGGAACGCAATGGCATCAGCTTTTGCTCGAAGTCCAAAAGAATGCGGACGTCAAGGTGGAGGAAAGCTCGAAACGGCTGGAAGCGGCCTTCGACAAACACGCCGAGAGACTTCGGCTCAGTGCTGAGAGCCATCGGGAGTTTGTTGAAATGTTTTACCTTCGAGTCGCTTCGTTCTCGGCCTTGATCTTGGCAATTGTCGTGGCTGTAGGGGGCTGGTTTGTTGAAAAGGGATACAAGATCGCGCTCCAGCGAATCGTCGAGCAGGCGAAGGAAGCAACGAAGAAGCATGAGATGACGCTTTCCGACAAGCTGAGTGCAATCGAGACCTCGATTGCAGTAACCCAGGATAACCTTCAGGCGATTGAGGCATTGGGGTACGTACAGGCGGCGTTGCCGGCTCGACTGCTTTGGAGCGAGCATCATCCGAAAGGTAACCCGCAGCAGCTCGAGCGTCTGATTGAAAAGGCATCATCGTATGCAAAACGTTGCCTCGCTTTGCGAAACGTTTCTGAGGAGTACTTCAGAGGCGTCGGAATTCTCTTGGGACGCCTGCACCGGGGCGTGCCGAATTCGGAAAAGCCTGAAGACCTTCGGTCGGCAATTGCGGCGTTAAGCGCATTCATCACCGAAGGTATACAACAAGGGCGACTGCGCAGTGGGTCGATGCACCATGCGGCGCTGCTCTACAACCGGGCTTGCTACCGAAATGTCCTGACCAGGCTCAATTTAATCGAGAAAGAGGAGAAGGCTACCTTGGTGCAATTTGCCCTCGCCGATTTGTCCCAATCGTGTGAGTTTGATTCCTCAAATAGAGATGAGGCGAAAAAAGACCCTGATCTTCTCGAAATCAGGGAAAAAATCTAACCTTCGTTGAGTCCATGGCGACTCAACGCGATTGGATTCCGCTTCAGCGGTCTTTTTCTGGAAGCACAGTCATTGGAAGCGGAATGTGCCGACTGGAGCTGGACCCGTCAAGGGGCTATCAGATTCGGAGGGAAGGTGCGGGGCAGTGGCGGCACTGCTTCGGAAAAACCTTTCGGAATCGACTATTCCTGGTGACTTCCGCTCAAAAACCTATCGCCGAATCAAAGGAGAGTTTGTACGCAAGATGCGGAAAGCGAAAGTGTCCACATTTGAACCATGCCGCCTGAGTTGCAGAAGTTGCTCCGCGAGACCTCGCGTTCGTTTTACCTTACGGTCCGGATTCTCCCCGGATCGGTGCGGTCGCAGATCGGTCTCGCCTACCTGCTGGCCCGCGCCACGGACACGGTGGCCGATACGGGCTGGGTGCCGGTGGCCGTCCGGCTTCAGGCGCTCGCCGGGCTGCGGCGACGGATTTTGGGACAGTCTCGCAAAGCCGTGGATTTTTCCTCCATCCTTGCGGCCACGCCAACGAGTCGGGGTGTCAGCTTGGATGCGGAACGACGGCTCTTGCTCCGCGTGGAGGAGGCGGTGGGACTGATGGAGCGGTGCAACTCGGAGGATCTCGAACTGATTCGACGGGTGCTCGACGTGATCACCGGCGGACAGGAGTTGGATCTGGAGCGCTTCGAGACCGGTGAACCCGGATTGCTTCGTGCGCTTGCGACATCGGACGCCTTGGAGGATTACACCTACCGGGTTGCTGGCTGTGTCGGCGAGTTTTGGACGCAACTCACCCGCCGGCGAGTGTTTCCCCAGGCGATAATCGACGATGCCGCCTTCCTCGAGGACGGCGTCCGCTTTGGCAAGGGACTGCAGTATGTGAACATCCTCCGCGACCTCCCGCGGGACCTCGCGGCGGGGCGGTGCTATGTGCCCTCCGATGCGCTCACGAAGCTGGGGATGACCCCGAAGGATCTCCAGAATCCGGCCAGTGAACCCGCCTTTCGCCCGCTCTATGATTCCCTGCTCGAACACGCGCTCGGTCATTTGCGCGCCGGATGGCGCTACACGAATCAAATTCCCCGGGGGCAGCTCCGGCTGCGTCTGGCCTGCGCTTGGCCAGTGCTGTTGGGAGTCCGCACGATCGCCAAGCTTCGTCGTGAGGCCGTGCTGGATCCGACCCGGCGGATCAAGGTGACGCGCCCCGAAGTGCGCAGCGTCCTGTTCGGCACGGTGGCGCGGTTGCCGTTCCGAGAGGCGTGGGAGCGCCAGTTCGACGCAGCGCTCCTTTGATTGCCGCAGCCGTTTCATTCTCATGCGCGAGACGGAATCGATGCTACCTTCGCGAATGCGCGTTCTCGTCACCGGGGGCACCGGATTTGTGGGTGCCGAGATCACCCGTCGGCTGATCGCCAAGGGTGTCGAGGTGCGCTGCCTCTCGCGTCGACGTCAGTCAGTGGTGGCGGGGTCCATTCCCGTGTCCGCGAGCCTGTTCGATTCTGGGGCGTTGGAACGCGCCGTGCGCGGATGCGATGCAGTGATCCACCTGGTGGGAATCATCAGTGAGATTCGCGATCAGACCTTTGAGCGAGTGCATGTCGAGGGCACCCGCCGCGTGTTGGCGGCATCCCGGGCGACGGGCGTGCGCCGCATCGTGCACATGAGTGCGATGGGGGCCCGCGAGACTGCCGTGGCGCGCTATCTCCAAACCAAATGGGCCGCGGAGGAACTGGTCCGTCACTCCGGCATGGACTGGACCCTTCTGCGTCCCAGCTTGATTTACGGTCCCGGCGACGGCGTGGTGTCGTTGTTCGAGAAACTCAGCCGGTTCTCTCCGGTGGTGCCGGTGATGGGTTCGGGGCGGAGTCTTCTCCAGCCGGTCGCGGTGGAGGATGTCGCGCGGTTGTTTGTCGAATCGTTGAGCCGGACTTCAGTGTTTCGGCAAACGTTGGAGGTGGGCGGTCCCGACCGGATTTCCTTCAATCAGTTGGTGGAGGGCATTCTGGTCCGCTTGCACCGCCGTCGATGGGTGTGGCATCTCCCGATGGCGTTGGCGCGATTTCAGGCGCTCGTTCTGGAGTGCATCTACCCAACCCTGCTGGGCAAGGCGCCTCCATTGAATCGCGATCAGATCCAAATGCTCGCCGAGGACAACGTGGCCGACGTCTCGACGACGTGGGACGAATTCGGCTTTCAACCCGAGGGCTGGGAGTCCGGCTTGGATCGGTTGCTCGGGGCGGTGCGTCCACGATGACCCCGTGGAGTGGGGGAGTCGTGGCTTGGACAGCGCGTGTCCGACCCCCTCTGGCAGGCTGGGGGCATGAGCACGGCATTGCTGTGGAGTGCGGAAAGCAAATCGGTGCGGGATCCGGGGACCCACGGCGTTGATCCCGCGCGCACGGGGTCGAGGACAGAGACCAAGGGGCCACGTCGCGCCGAATGCGGGTCGCAGTTGGATTTCGCGATGCCGACACCGCCGGCCCCGGCGCGCCGCCGGGTGGTGGCGCGCCCGTGTTCCCGCGAGCGCGCCGCATGGTGGTTTGCACAGATGCGACGCGCTGTGGACGGGGAACGCGAAGTTCCCGCGCACCGTCCTGCGTGAGCCTTCCTGGATTGGGAAAGTCGGCCGGTCAGGGCTTCAGGATCGACGCGCCCTTGCCGTTGCGCCGGACCAACCCGAATAATCCGAGGCCCACACCAACTGCGAGCGCCGTTTCCGCGGGCTCGGGCACGGCAGCAATTGAGAAGGAAAAGCTTCCCGTAAAGGTGCTGGAGAAGGCTCCAGGGCTGCCGTCTTGGAAATTGGAGAACGACCAGTTGACGGTCTGATCCTGAGCCACGCCTCCGTTGGAATAGGTTCCGGAAAGGGACGTGGGTCCGGCGTCGCCTCCGACGTGATAGTACGGATTCTGGGGAGATCCGGCCTGGAGGGTCTGAAACACGTTGAAGACGGGCGCTCGTTCCAAATAGAGGATCGTTCCGTTCGGCAGTCCGGCGAACACGCTCGGGTTGCTCGAGGTGGAACCATACCCGGAGGCGGAAAAGGTTCCGGAATACTGGGTGGCTGAATCCGTATCGACGGAGATGACGACCTGGGCCATCGCAATCGATCCGGTGACGGCGAGCGCGACGGCAACGGCGGTGACGGTTCGAGGCAGCTTGAGAGAGCGAAGCATGAGGGAGGAGTAGATGGAATGACTTGGTCCTGAATACGGGAGATCTGATTCGGCCCGCTCCGCCGACAAGACAAAGGATTCCCGGTGCAAGGCAAGGGAAATGGAGATTTGTGTGACACACGCCCCGCTCGCGCACGGAACTTCCTCCGGGACCGCCCCCGAGTTAGTATGCGCTTGTGAAGCTCAATCACGGCCTGCATCTGGCGTATTGCACCAATGTCCATCGCGGTGGCGATTGGCCTGAGACGTTCGCCAGCTTGGAGAAGTACACGCTGGCCGTGCGACAAAAGGTCTCGCCCGATCGGCCCTATGCCATCGGCCTCCGCCTCAGTGACACCGCCTCGCGTCAACTCTCCGAGCCCGGTGCCCTCGCGGCGTTTCGCCGATGGCTGGAGCGGCATCACTGCTATGTGTTCACGATCAATGGATTTCCTTATGGCAACTTCCACGGGACCCGGGTGAAGGAGCAGGTCTCTCAGCCCGATTGGAGTTCGCCAGATCGTCTGGAGTACACCAACCGGCTGTTGGACCTCCTCGCCGCGCTGGCGCCGGAAGGGGTCGAGGCTTCGGTGAGCACGGTGCCGGTCAGCTTCAAGGCCTTCCGGCTCGGCGAGCGGGGTTTGCGGACGGCCCTGGAACACCTGTGGCGTTCCGTGGAGCACATGGAGGCGCTGACCCGCCAGACGGGGAAGAAGTTCCATCTGGGACTCGAGCCCGAGCCGTTCGGGACCGTGGAGAACACCGCCGAGTTTCTCGAACTCTTTGACCGGCTTGAGGCGATGCGCCCGGGCGACCTGCGGCTTCGGGAACATCTCGGGATCAACTACGATACCTGCCATTTTGCGTTGCAATACGAGGCGCCGGACGAGGCGCTGGGGCGGCTGCACCGACGTGGCATCAAGATCAGCAAGCTGCACTTGAGCAACGCGCTGCGGGTGCATCCCACGCCCGAAGTTCGGGAGGCGCTGGCGGCATTCGTGGACGATGTCTACTTCCACCAGGTGATCGAGCGACAGGCCACCGGCGATCTCATCCGCTATGCCGATCTGGACGAGGCGCTGGTCACACCGGTGGGCGACGGACCGCAATTGGATCGCGAATGGCGGATTCATTTCCACATCCCGCTGCATTCACCGGAGACCGCCCGCTTTGGCACCACTGCGGATCATTTGCGTGGCGTTCTCGACGTGGTGAAGCGGCATCCAGCCTGGTGCTCGCACCTGGAAATGGAGACCTACACTTGGGAGGTCCTCCCACGCGACCTCAAGCAGGCGAGTGTGGTGGACATGTTGGTGAGCGAATACCGCTGGACGCTCGACGAGTTGTTGCGTCGCGGCATCCATCCAGTTTGACGGGGTTGGGTTGGGTCTCGCCAACTCCCGGCTGTCCAAACGGAGCGCCGGCTGGCAAACTCTCGGGCCAGGATCATGAACATCAAGAAGGCGGTGATCACCGCGGCGGGGAAGAATCAGCGGACCCTTCCCTTGCAGGCGCTCGTCGATCGCGACGGCGTTTCCAAAACCGCGCTCGCGATCATCATTGAGGAGGCCCTCTCGGCGGGTGTGGAGGAGATTGGCGTGGTGGTCCACCCTGGCGACCAGCCGGCCTTTGCCGCTGCCGCCGGCGGTC
>JANXMD010000711.1 GCA_025354845.1 Verrucomicrobiota bacterium
GAAGGTGCCTTGGATTGCGTGCCGATTGCACGCCCCACACCGGAATCTTGCACCCCGGTTGCACCCCCTAAAGAAGACAGGAAAACTCCTTCGGAATCTAAAGACCGGAGAACTGCCTCTGGGCTTTGCAAAACGGAAACGAAACCGAATCCCAAGATTTCACCGCCAAAGTCAGCGGCACTTCCACCGCCAACCCTTCATGATATTCGCCGCGAAGACCTGCACAGTGAAGGCCGGCTGCGGGAGTTGTTCGCTCAAGCAGTCGCGAAAGGGTGGGTGAAGAATTGTCAGGCGGATGCGCTAAACTTCGTCGGGGCCGCCGTCAGGGCCAGGAATGCCGGGAACGGAGATCCCGTCCGCATTTTCGTCAGCCTTGTCCGTCGTCGGCTCTGGAATCACATCACCCAGGCCCAGGAGGACGAGGCCCGCCGGACCGTCCAACGCCATCGCCAATCCGAGCGGAGCAAGGTTGAACCCGTCGGGGCCGAACCTGGAAGGGCAGGCCAGATTCTCGAATCGATTCTTCAGAGGCTTCCGATGCCAATGGACGGAGGCAGAATACCCATTCCCTCAATGAATCAATCCCGGGGTTGCAGCGGATAAGTGGGCAGTCGGCGTTCGTTACGACCGCCCTGGAGTGCCCCATGAAACTATTGGCGTTCGCGCCTCTCGGGCGGAACAAGGAAACATCGCGTCTGTGGATTGAGACCCGTCGGCTCGATGCCCTCGGGTTTCCGCCGGGAATGCCTTTCTCCGTTGAGGCCAAGGCGGAGGAACTGGTGCTCAAGCCGGCCATCCTCGCGGAAAACCACGTCTCCAGTCGGGCGACTCCCGGTGGCCGCCGCCCCATCATCGATCTGGCCAACCAATCAACCCTGCAAAACCTCCTCGACTACTCGGAAATCAAAATCACCGGGTCCTTCGAGCGCATCCATATCTGCCCGTCCCGCCGCGCCGCCGCAATTCTGCGCAATCGCTCCCTCACGCTCCCATTCCGGGTGCTCGAAGTGTTCGCTGGCGGCGGCACCATGACGGGCGGTTTCGCGGGCGACGTTCGTTTCACGATTGAGGCCGGTATCGAAATTGAGTCTGCCTACGCCGATGAATGGCAGGCCGCGCATCCGAAGGCCGCCCTCGTGCAGGCGGACATTCGCGCCGTGGAGACATCGGACCTTCCTCTCTTTGATGTTCTGGTTGGCGGCATCCCCTGCACCAGTCATTCCAATCTGGGCAGGGCCAAGAAGGCCCTCGCGGGTTGCCCGGAATTGGGCGATACCGGCGACCTCTTCATCCCGGTTCTGTCGTTGGTCCAGGACCGGATGCCCGCCGCCGTTGTCTTTGAAAACGTCCCCGCCTTCGGAACCAGCCTCGCGGGTCGAGTGATGGTGACCCATCTGGAGCGCCTCGGTTATCGGGTGAGCACGCAAGTGCTGAGACCGAACGCCGACTGGGGCGAGATTGAGGATCGGCAACGCTGGCTTCTCGTCGCCACGCTGGAACGGCCCTTTGAACTCCGTGTGCCTGGACTCCGCTGCGCCACTCCGGTTTCGGCTTTCCTCGATCCGCCAGACCCACTGCGTGACGAGGCCGACGCCCGACGCATTGCGCGGACCATCGAAGGGCTTCGCGCCCATCAAGAGCGTCATCGTGCGCTCGGACACGGCTTTGGCTTCACGGTCATCCACGGCAACGAAACCCGGATTCCGGTCATCCCGAAGGCCTATCACAAAATCAACTCCGGTCCGTTCGTCCAAACGCCCTGGGGACTGCGTTTGCTGCGTCTGCCGGAAATCGAGCGAATCCACGGTTTCCAGGTTGGAACCCGACACTACGCGACCGGGGTGGAGATTCTTGGGCAGGGAGTCCAAACGAACATCTTCAAAACGGTCTTTGGACAACTGGGCGACTGGCTGGTCGCCAGCCGAGGCGCTCAACCTGTATCGTAGGACTGAACCCCAGAAGGTCGGCCGAATCTACTTTCCCGATTCTTCCGCCTGCCGAAGGTGGTCCAGGACTTCTTCGAGCAGGCCGTCCGCTTTGGCGAGATGGGTTTGAGGGTTTCCGGGGGGCGTGGAGCGGAGAACGTTATTCACGGCCTCCCGTGCTTCTTCGATGCGTCTCTGTTCCGGGGCGGTCAAACGCACCGAGTCCCAGCGGGCCATCTCCCCGGAGTCCGTCAATGCGCGACGAAATGAGGACTCGGGAACTTGACCCTCCATCCAGGCAGACAGAACTTCGGTCACGGCCCGGTTGTTTTGGCCGTCAAGGACGCTTTTGAGCTTCCACAGATTCACAACATGGTAGCCGTTGTAGAGGGACCACAGGAAGCGGCGAAGCTGCTGCCCGCTGTGGGTTTCAGGAAAATCGCGAATGTTCCCGGTAATCGTTTGGAGCGACTGCTCGGCGGCGTGTTGTCTTCCGGCGCGTCGGTCAAGTTCCGCCTGCGGTAGGAACGAAGGCGCATTCAGGAAAGTGTCCAACATCGCCCGGATGGCCTCTCCAGGGACCTCCTTGAGGTCGGACCGCCATGCCTTGGTTCCGTCACCCGGGATGGCGACCAAGGTGGAACCATCGAATTCGAGGGTTGCCCGGCCATTCCCAAAGCTGGTGGGCGAGGTCCGGTTAAAACCCTTCCCGGTCAGGAATTCCGAGAGCCAAGGTTGATCAACGAGTTTCGGGCGGGAGAAGTCTGGGGCCATTCCGTGCTTGTATCACGGATTCCGCCTAGCGCGGAAGAGGGGTTCAAATCCATTGTGCCCGTTGGTTAAGGTCTCGCGTTGTGGCATGATAAACGGGAGGAGGACCCGTTATGATCTTTTTGGAATACCGTGAATTGCTTGGTGTTCGGATGACGTTCTTTCAGG
>JANXMD010000787.1 GCA_025354845.1 Verrucomicrobiota bacterium
CCGAGCGGCCGGCGCTGCGCTGATGGGTGGCATCCTGACCGGTGTGGCCGCCCTGCGCACGGAACAGCTGAAGTGCTGGAAGCAACCCGCAGGTGATGCCGGCCAAGGTGGTCAGGCCGATGGTGACACCGAGCGCCACCCGATCGACCGAGGCATGCTGCAAGAGTGGCACCCCAAAACTGGAAAGGTGCGCGAGAAGGTTGGTCGCCCAGATGGCAAGCGGCACCCCTACCAGCGAACCGGCGAAAGCGAGCAGAAGGCTCTCGGTGAGGGTTTGTCGGACCAAATGCAGGCGACTGGCCCCGAGCGCCATGCGCACCTCGAACTCCTGCCGACGGGAGTTGAGCCGGGCCAGCAGCAGATTTGAGAGATTCACGCACGCGATCGCGAGCACGCAGACCACGGCCGCCGCGAGAAGCAGGAATGAGCGGTGAAACTTCCCGCGAAGGGTCGTATCCAAGGTGCTCACCTTCGCCCCGAATGTCCCCGCCTTGAGCGTCGCCTGTAGTCGGTCGCTAACCACAGTCAACTCGGCCTGGGCTTGCGCCAGAGTGACGCCCGGTTTCAGGCGTCCGAGGCCGAACACGGTATTGCCGTAACGGGCCGTCTCCGGGGTTAGCGGAAACGGGGTAATGACATCCACCTCGTTGCCCGGGGTGAAAATCGAGGCAAAATCAAACGACTCCGGCAGCACTCCCACAATCGTCCCTGGCTGCTTGTTCAGAGTAATCTTCCGCCCCACAACGGCCGGATCACCGCCGAAACGGCGCTGCCAGTAGGCATGCGTGAGAAGAATGGCCCCGGGGCCGTTGAAGGCACATTCCTCGGCACTGAAGTTCCGGCCGCGAAACGGCGCAATCCCCAACGTCGGGAGAAAATTGTCGGAAACCCCAACGCTCCGCAGGCGCTCCGAACCTTCGGGGCCGGTCATCGTCAGTGGCGAGTAGTCGGAGAACGCAAAGTAGGCGGCCAGGGACTCGAAGCTTTTGCTCTGCTCCCGCCAGCCGAGAAACGTGTCCACGCGTGTGGTACGTCCCGAGAGGCCGGAGTCACCAAAGATGTTCTCGATCCAGACCAGGCGGTCGGGCTGGAACACCGGCAGCGGCTTCAGCAGGACGGCGTTGAGGATGCTGAACATCGCGGTACAGGTTCCGATC
Source organism: Verrucomicrobiota bacterium (assembly GCA_025354845.1). GTDB lineage: Bacteria > Verrucomicrobiota > Verrucomicrobiia > Limisphaerales > UBA9464 > CAIVQB01. The sequence continues at coordinate 1,158 of JANXMD010000787.1, forward strand.
CCAAGCGCGAGGGTGAGCACGGCCACTGCGGTGAAGCCGGGGTTTTTCAGCAACTGGCGCAGAGCAAATCGAAGATCATTCATGACGCAGAGCCTCCATCGGATCGATCCGCGCTGCGCGGCCGGAAGGGATCCAGCACGCCAGGATCGAGATCACCAGCAGGAGCAACGGCACTCCCAGAAACGTCACGGGATCCAATGGACCCAATCCAAAGATGGCGCCTCGCAACACACTGCCAGCGAGCGCGGCGAGCAAGAGTCCGAGAGCGATGCCGATGGCGACGGTCCGAGTGCCTTCGCCGATCATCTGGCGTTGGATGGTCCACGATTTCGCACCCAATGCGATCCGCACACCAATCTCGCGTGTGCGTTGGCTAACGACGTAGGCCATGACCCCGTAAATCCCGAGGGCCACTAGGCTCAGCGCGAGCAGCCCGAGCGCACCGGCGGCCATGGATGCAAGCCGCGCGGGAAGCACCCGTCTTGCCACGTTGTCCTCCAGAGTCTTGACGGCAATCGTGGCCCCGTGATCGAGCGATTGCGCGAGATCCCGCAGCGCCTGGGCCG
>JANXMD010000823.1 GCA_025354845.1 Verrucomicrobiota bacterium
CGAGCTGGAGGCGGTGCTCGGCATCCGTTCCGTGGCCATGAACTGGCCGCTCGGCAACGGCGCTGACTTCCGCGGGGTCTATGATCGCGCTGAAAAGCAGGTGCATCTCTTCGAACGTGTGGTCGGCGGCAAGTACCGGGCGGCGGTGAATGTCACCGGTCTGGAAGACCCACAAGTCCGCGAGAAGCTCGACGACGCCACCTACCAACAGGTCCGCGAACAGATCGAGATGATCGAAATGGCTGGAGCGCCTTTTGATCACGAGCAGGTGCTGGCAGGCCAGCTGTCGCCGGTTTTTTTTGGATCTGGTGTGAACAACTTCGGCGTGCAGCTGTTGCTGGATAGCTTCCTTCGCTGGAGCGCGTCCCCGCGCGGGCGTACCAGCGCCGGCGCGCCCGGGAGTGAGCCGGTGGCCGTCGAGCCGGAGCATCCCGTGTTCTCCGGATTCATCTTTAAGATCCAAGCGAACATGGATCCCAAGCACCGCGATCGTATCGCCTTCGTCCGAGTGGTCAGCGGGAAGTTTGAACGCGACATGGTGGTCACCCACGTGCAGTCGGGACGCAAGGTGCGCCTGAGCTCGTCGCACAAGCTCTTCGGCAACGAGCGTGAGACCGTGGATGAGGCCTATCCCGGCGACATCATCGGCCTGGTCGGTCACGACGGCTTCGGCATCGGCGACACCCTCACTGCGGGGAGCGGGTTCCGGTATGACGAAATCCCACGCTTCCCGCCGGAGGTGTTCGAATACTTCCACAACCCGAACACGGCCAAGTTCAAGCAGTTCCGCCAGGGCCTGGATCAGCTCCTCCTGGAAGGCGTGGCGCAGGCATTTCACCTCAAGGACACAGCGAGCCGCGTGCCCTTGCTGGCGGCGGTTGGTCCGCTGCAGTTCGAGGTCCTCCAGTATCGTCTGGAGACCGAGTACAACGCCGAAACCCGTCGCGAATCGGCGCCATTCCAAGTGGTTCGCTGGTTGCCCCAAGGGACACTCCCGGAAACATTGGAGACGTTGTCCCTGCCCACCGGCGGCCGGTTCGCCTTCGACATCGACAACAATGCGGTGGCCCTGTTCCCCACCGAGTGGTCACTGAACTACTTTGCCCAGAACAATCCGGGCGTCGCGCTGACACCTCTTTCTCCACGCAAGCAGCCCGCGTGAAGTTGAAGCAACACCCGGCACTTCCGGGCTTCCTCACGCTTGCCTTTCCCGGGCCGGGCATGGGATTTTCACCCGCAAGCCAGTTCAGGTTGCGGCCGGTTCGCTTCCGCGGGGCAGCTCAGGGTTCCGGGCGGCGCCCATTCGCTTCCTTTGTGAGGGCTTGAACGAAACAAACTTGGTTTTCGGATCTGAAGATGAAAAACGACATCGTGGTGGTTTGCGGCGGCGGCGGATTCATTGGCGGGCATCTGGTGGGCGACCTGCGCCGGCAGGGCTTTACCCGGATCCGCTCGGTGGACGTCAAACCCCAGACCGGCTGGTATCAGCGCTATGAGGACGTGGAGAACCTGGTTCTCGACCTCGACGACAAGGAAAACTGCTACCGCGCACTCCAGGGTGCCCACACCGTTTACAACCTCGCCGCCGACATGGGTGGCATGGGTTTCATCGAGAACAACAAGGCGCTTTGCATGCTCTCGGTGCTGATCAACACGCACCTGCTCGTGGCGGCCAAGGATGTGGGAATTCAGCGTTTCTTCTACGCTTCCAGCGCCTGTGTTTACAATGGCGACAAGCAGAAGGACCCGAATGTGACGGCCCTGAAGGAGGCAGACGCCTATCCCGCACTGCCCGAAGACGGCTACGGCTGGGAGAAGCTGTTCAGCGAGCGCATGTGCCGCCACTTCCGCGAAGACTACGGCATCACGACCCGCGTGGCGCGTTACCACAACGTGTACGGGCCTCACGGCACCTATGACGGCGGTCGAGAGAAGGCCCCGGCAGCCACGTGCCGCAAGGTCATCCAGGCGGTGATCAGCGGGAAGCACGAGATCGAGATTTGGGGCGACGGCCTCCAGACCCGCTCATTCATGTACATCGACGACTGCCTCAAGGGCACCCAGATGCTCACCCACAGCGACTTCGTCGAGCCGATCAACATCGGCAGCAGCGAACTGGTGTCGATCAACCAGTTGGTGGACATCGTTGAGGAGATCGCCGGGGTGAAGCTCAAGCGTTCCTACAATCTGGGTGCGCCCAAAGGTGTGAACGGCCGCAACTCGGACAACACTCTCATTCAAAAGGTATTTGGCTGGGAGCCCTCAACCAAACTCCGCGACGGCATGGAAAAGACCTATCGCTGGATCCATGACGAAATGGTCGCCCGCAAGGCCGGCAAAGCCGTCCGATCCTATCACTGAAGCCAAGGCGCCGTCGCTCTGCGGCTCTCGCAACGCCCCTGCGCCCTTCCGGGCCGGGGGCGTTTTTGTGATCCCGGTAACGATTTGGAGCCACGCCTCCACCCGGGGAATCAGCGGCGAACCAGCCTGACCATCTCCGGTTCCGACTCGGCGGTGGCGGGTTCGATGGATCGGAAGAGGAATTCCTGGCGCAGCGACTCGGCGGTGGCGAGGAGCGCCTGGATCCGGGCACTGCTTCGGGCAGCGACCGACAGCTCGTGCTGCAGGGGCGATCGAAACGCGGAGGGACGCGCCACCTGGCACTCATTGAGAGACCCATCGGCAGCGGTGAACAGGCTCTCCGTTCGCACCCTCACCCGCTCCAGCACCGCGGGCGTCACCGGATCTCGAGCGAGGGTGAGCTCCGAGTGTTGCGCGACCGCGTTGACGAACGCGCCCGGAGTTCGCGTGAACCACTCAAAGGGAGCGACCGGCACCTCCGGCGCGTCTCGAAGCCAGTGGCGATGGAGATCGATGTAGTCCTCGAGTGCCTGGATCAACGGCCATCGATGAAAGATGGCCACCGAGATCGCAGCCTCCAGCGGCTTGCGCAACACGAAGACCCCCGGCTTTCCGGAATCCACCGCGATCCGGAGACTGCTGCAAACGTGCAGGTGAAAATCCACCTGACCCGGAAAAAGGACTTCATCGAGGAGCAGACCGGCAAACGTATTGCCCGATCGCTGATATCCAACAACCCAGAAGGCGCCCGAAGGACAGAATTGGTTGCGCCCGTTGTGACGCAGTTCGAAAAGATGCCGATACAGCGTTGGACGACGCCACACGACCGCCCGCACGTGACGTTTCACGGAACGGAGAAGTGGATGGGGATGACGGTCAACCGGTATGGCCGGAAGGGTCAACGGAGATGGGGGCCGTTGGCGGGACATGGGGATGGGGGCAGTGCACCGCCGAACGACGGTGCGAATCGGGTAGTCCTCCGAAACCGCTGGGTCCAGAGAGGAACGGAATCGAGGCCGCGCAGGGCAGCGCCCTGATGCGCGCTCAGAGCTGGGAACGCGCCCAGTCGATCAGCCGACGGGAGGTCTGTTCGACGGTTTCGACGTCCGTCGTGAGATGCAGCATGCGCGCATCCAGTTCCGGACTTTCGAACGGGAACTCCAACAGAAGCGAAATGCCGCCGCTCTTCGCGCGCCGGTAAAGCTGCTTCGGATCGCGTTCGATGCAGGTTTCGAGCGAGGCATCGACATGCACCCAGCGCAGTCGCGAACCCAAGATCGAATCGACGATTGTCCGATGCGCCGCTAGCGGTGCCATCGAAGCCACCACCACCATCACGCCCTGATCCGAAACCAGACGGGCCACCTCGGCGAGCCGGCGGTGATTCTCGGCTCGTGCCTCCGCGGAAAAACCCAGATCGGACGAAAGCCCGGCCCGCATCTGATCTCCGTCCAGCTCCAGCACCGGCCGCCCGCCGGCTCGGAGGTCCCGGATCAGCGCCGAGGCAAGGGTGGTCTTTCCCGCGGCCGAACGGCCGAACAACCAGAACACGATGGCAGACATGAAAGAATAAATCGGCGCACCAGCCACACGCATCCACCGCAGAATTGGGGACCCGTCCCCAACCCATCATCCCCGTTGCGCTCTCGTTCCCGAGCCATCGGCTCAACGGAGACGCACTGCCCCCGGAATCACTCTGCCGACATTCGGGAGCCTGAATCAAAAAAACCGCAGGATTCCTGACAAAAACAGGATCCAACCGCCCGCCTTTCGTGCGGTCTCCTGACGACTTGGCGCCAAGGATTCGGTTGGATTCCGTTCTTTGCATTGGAGCATTTCCAGCAGAGAAAACGCCAAAAAAGTGACCTTTGTGTAAATCGGGAGACACCTGACACCAGGCCTAGGAGCCCCACAGCTCGCGGGTAAGTCCGTGCGCCAAGGGACGATTCCGAGCCCGCGAAGGTTTCAATCCGCCGCAGAAAATAGCTCCACGCCGCTACGGAATCCTTTCGAGGCCGTTCAACCCAGACTTTTGCCCGGAACCGGGCTCGTGTAGCCTTCCGCCGTCTGAAGCCAGAATCCAAAGATCTGCTGCTGGTACGCCTGCTCAAGCGTCTCTCCGACGCGGTGCAGGCCCACCCGTCGTGGTTCATCTGGCCGCAGATCCTGCTCTTTGGCCTGTCGGTCTGGTTCACCATCGCCCGGCTGAAGTTCAACATGGATCGGAACGATTTGGTCGGATCCGACCAGCCGTACCACCGCAATTTCCTCCATCTCAAGCACGAGTTTCCCGGGCAGGACGACATCGTCTGCGTGGTGGAATCGGAGGATCTCGAGAAGAACCGGCAGTTCGTGGAACGCCTCGGGGCGCGCCTGGATGCCGAGTCCACAGCGGCCAACCGGACCAATTTGTTCGTCGATGTCTTTTACCGGGGGGACCTGAAGCTCCTCGGGAAGAAGGCGCTGCTGTTCCTCTCAGAGACCAACCTGGTCGAGCTCAAGTCGGCGCTGTCGGACTACAAACCCTTCCTGCAACAGTTCGCGTCGGCCTCCAACCTGGTGTCGCTGTTTGCACAGGTGAACACGCAAATCCGCACCAGCAGCCGCGAGCAAAATGCGCAGACGGACGCGATGCTCAAGGCCATGCCTGCGCTGGAGCGCATTCTCCGCCGTGCCGAGCAGAGCCTCGCGCACGATGGGGTGCCGCCTTCACCCGGAATCGACGCCCTCTTCGGCGCTGGC
>JANXMD010000844.1 GCA_025354845.1 Verrucomicrobiota bacterium
CGGCAATGTCCTGGCGCGCCTGCAACGCGGCGGCGGCCGGGTTCACCGGTACCACCATGGACGCCGAAGCCAAACGTGCCGGCCGGCTGTGCGTTATCGCCGGCAGCACCTCCAGCACTTCGTCGTCACGCGTGGGCTGGACCGCGGTGACCGCAAAGGCGCTGAACTGCAAAGCAGCCAGCGCCCCGGCACACCAGCGCAAACAGCTAGATCGCCGCCGGTTCCGCGGTGTCATCCACCACCAGCGTGAGCGCGTTAACGTCCACCATGTTGAGAAACAGCATTCTCGGGCCCTGAACGTCGGACTCTGCAACCAGCAAATCCGACGCTCACGAAATTCGGCTCCGAGGCCTCAACGCAACTGGAGAACTGACATGCAGCCAAACCCATCGAAAACCCTTCTGACGCTCACCGCGTTTCTCGTCACCCTCACCGCCTCGGCGCAAGCGACCCTGACCCGGGTGGATTCGCTCGTCGGTACGGGCGCCCGCCTGGTCGCCGGCGACCTTACCTTCAGCAACTTCACTCTGCCACCCCTGCCAATCGCCGCCTCACCGCCGTTGGATGGGGTTGGAGATATCGCTGCCAGCACGGTGGTGAATGACGATGGAACCGTTTCCCTGTCGTTCGTGGCGATCGATCCCGTAACCGGCGCGGCGCTTCCGACTGTCGGCGCGGCCCTGAAATGCATCGCCTACGACGTCTCCGTCACCAATCCGGACCGGTTGCTGAGTTCGGTGAATCAGGGCTTCGGGCCGGGGACCACCGGTGCCTTCAGCATCCTGACCTACCGGCCGCCGCCGCCGTCGCCGTTCAAGGGCACCTCGGGCGTTTTGGGCGCCATCACCACCGACGACACGCTGATCTTTGACTACACGTCGAATGCCAATGCGGGTGGAGCCTGGGCCGGCTTGTTGAACACCACCCGGCAGGGAAGCCTGTTTGATCGCAGCTGCCCGGCCAACTTCCTTTCGGGTGTCGGCGACCCGGTCGGTTGCGCTAGCCCCCTGCCCGGCGGCTACCGCGCCAGCCTGGGTTTGCACAACTTCTTCGGTGTGGTGCTGGACCGTCACAGCTTCATCTTTATACAGGGTGCCCCCACCCCTGTCTTCGACGCTGTAACCATGACCTTCGCGCTGGTGCCCGCGACCACCGCGGTCGTGCCCATTCCGGTCGCTCTCAGCGGGATCGACGTATCGCAGCCCGGCATTGTCAGGGTGAGCCTCGCCCGCACCGTCGGCGCTGACGGTCTCACTCATCCCGGCTTTGCACCGGCCGGCGGATTGCCAATCACGCTGACCACCAGCGACGCCGCCGCCTTGCCCCTGCCGTCCACGTTCACGATGCCCCAGGGTTCCTCCACGGCCACGTTCGCCATCGGCGACAACAGCATCGACCTGCCGACCACGGTGTCGGCGACTGCTTCCTATAATGGGGTGACAGTCCAGCAAACGGCGGTCGTGAATCCGACCGTGCCGCTGACATTCTCCATTGGTGGAACCTTCACCCAAGGCAACGCGTTGATCGGCATCGCCCTGAACCGCGTCAACTTCTCCCCGGCGGTATTCACCCTGACTAGCAGCCAACCGGCCGTGGCTCCACTCCCCGCCACCGTCACCATCGCCCCTCTCGCGGTGAGCACGGGCTATATTCCGGTCACCTTCCAGCGGGTTCCCACGAACACCCCCATCACGTTCACGGCCACCCTGAACGGCGTGAGCCAGTCGAGCACCTTCACCATCGCCCGGACGGTGGATACGGTGTCGGTCGCCAAAGCAGAACTGACGGTCAAGAACGGTGGCCTGAAGGTGCAAGCCAACAGCAATGTGCCCACCGCAGTGCTCACTCTTTCCAATGCCACAACGGGCCAACTCATTGGCATCATGACCAATCTCGGCAGCGGGAAGTATTCGTATCAGGGAACCGTCTCACCGGTCGTTTCGTTGCGTCTGACCAGCAGCTTCAGTGGATCGTCGACGGGAGCGGTGGCGCAGAAGTAGAGGGTGGGAGGTGAGTTTCGATTCGCCTGTGTAGGCCGTTGGAAGGATCGGGTTGTCCGTGTTCGCTTCGCTGAAAGTTGCGAAGCGAGCACGGGCGGCGGTGGTGGCTGTCACTCGGTATTGACCCGACTGAGGAATTCCCGCTCTCCTGCTCCGGACGGCTTTAACCCATGATGCCGGTGCTTCCTACTTCTTGGCTGCAAATTAAGGTGGGGCTTGGGAAATTGGCGGCTGTCCCGTCCGCCTCGGATGGAGAGAGAATCAGGCAGGATTTGTGAATTCGGTGTTACGAGCCTGACCACGACACCGATTCTCCCCAGGATGCTTGACGAATGTGAACGTACTTGGTTTACATTCGGCTCAAGGAATCTCTCCCACCAAGTTGTTTTGCCAAATCCGGTTTCGGCTTCCATCCCGTGAAACTCCCACACTCCGCTTTGAGAAGTCTTTGTCGCGTCTTGGCGTTACCGCTCTGGATCGCGGCGTTGGTCGCCTCGTACGTTTCGGTTTTCGGTCAAAGTGTTACCAATAACCATGCCTTGGTTGGACCCTTTGTTTCCGGTGCCAAGGGTTGGACACCGGTGCCTGGAGGGGATTTCGAAACCGGACCGACAAACCTGCCAATCAACCTCACCTACGGTCCGTTGATTGGCGAACTCGAACTGTTTGTTAGCGCCGGAGCTTCGGGAATGGCTCAGCGATCCTCAATGGCTGCGTTCAGTGGAACATTGGGAGTGGATGTAAAGCCGGGCCGTTTCAGTGGTGCGGGGATTGCGGTCACCTACTACCAGACGATTGCCGTCCTACCCGGGCAAAGCGTTGTTCTTAGTGCCTTTGTTAAACGACTCAATCCTGCCGGATCCAAGGCAGGGATCGTTCTCGATTTTTGGGGCGCTCCGGGAACGGTGGGCATCCCAGTACCCGCCACGACGTCGGAGTGGCAGTTCGTTTACGGATATTTCACCGCGCCGGTAGCCGGGGGGCCGATCAATATTGGTGCTCGCCTCAACATCGACGGGAACGTCACCCCGGATGACGAAGTCTATATTGACGAGCTGTCAGTGACTCCGTTGCCGCAGTTCGTTCCGCCGCGTCAAGGCGGGGTACTGGTCGGGCCGTTCGCCGCCGGATCGGGATCCTGGACCGACCTTCCTGGGGGCAATTTCGAATCCGGACCCTACGCGCTCCCGGTGAATACCCAGTATGGCCCGTTGATTGGCGACATGGAGCTTTTCCAGAGCGCCGGATCCGTGGGGTCCGCCTTTCGCAGCAATTCCGCAGCCTATAGCGGAGCGCAGGGGGTGGACCTCCGCGTCGGCACGTTTCAGGGAGCCGGCGTGGGGATGACCTACTACAAGCTCTATCCCGTTCCGGCTGGAAGCAGTGTCGTGCTGAGTGCGTTCGTTCGACGGGTAAATCCGGCAACTTCCCGAGCCGCGGTCTTCCTCGACTTCTGGGGTCTGTCGGGAACCGAGCGAGTTTTGGCGCGGTCCAACGTTGCGGGCTGGCAATTCCTGTATTCTGTTTTCACCGCTCCGGTGGGTGGAGGATTTGTCAATTTGGGGGCGAGGGTTGGAGTCGATGGCGACGTGACTCCGGACGATCATATTCTTATCGACGAACTCGCGATAACGCCGCTGGAGCAGTTCGTTCCTCCGCAGCCGCTGTTGGGCGATATGACCCTTGGGGCCCAGGGGACGGCGGTGCTCGACAACGGATTTGTCGTCAAGATCCAACTCGCGTCCGGAGGTTTCGGCTACACGAACGTGCCCCATGTTACGATTGCCGGGGGCGGGGGGACGGGAGCTACTGCCGTTGCGACCGTGTTGGACGGCACCGTCACGGGAGTCAAAGTCACCAGCGCGGGCATTGGCTATTCCAACGCTCCCGTTGTCCTCATTGAGCCTCCACGTCCGGTGCCGCCTTCGGGCGCGACGGGTTCCGTCGTCGTCAATGGGGGGTTCGTCACCGCCGTGACTCTCAAAGAATTTGGATCCGGTTATACCCTGGCCCCCGCGGTCCAAATCGTCGGCGGTGGCGGCTCGGGTGCGACCGCGATCGCACTCATGGCTAACGGAGTCGTGGTGGGTGTGGTGATCACCGGTGCGGGCTCGGGCTATACCAGTGCGCCGATGGTGATCATCGATCCCCCGTTTTTGGTGGCGGTGCCGCCGTTCTCGGTCGCCCTTGAGGTCAAGATCGTCACCGTGACCCTCTCAGTGGCATCTGGACGCATCTACCTCCTCGAATCGTCGCCCGATCTCAATGTGTGGACGGCAATAGGAGACCCGTTCCTAGCGTCGTCGCCGAGGGTGAAGAAAGATTTCGAGGTGGGAGGCCATCCCAACTACTTCCGGCTGCGCGACATCACTTACGCGCAGTAGGACGTCGGCCTCCCCGGGGACCTCGACGCGTCGGAAGAATCCCAAGGTGGCGCTCATCCGGAGCGCAGGGAGATCAACAGGCGTGAGGAGAAACCCTACACAATTTTCAGACAGACGTCTGAGACCCCGCCAATATAAGAAGGGCCCATGTGATGCAGGGTCTTTTGAAACGGCGGGCCGATGAGCGGCTTCCTGTCCATGAGTCTCAGGGCATGAAATGGATTCTTGAAAGAATGCCTAGGCCTACCGCGAACCAGCAGTGAGACTCCGCCCGGTGCGGGGCATCCAACATGTGATAGTCGTGTCGACCACCCGCAACATGGCACTGGCCGCTGAGGGGACCACAGGAGCGAACGGCGTCGGTTAGGCATTGGCATGCGAATCCAACCCCCACCTCAGGAGCACCATCCGGTCGTGGTGGTCGGTGCCGGACCCGGCGGATGTGCAACCGCGCTGGCGCTGGTGCGTCGAGGGATTCGGGTCACCGTGTTGGAGAAGGCGCGATTTCCCCGAGACAAGGTGTGTGGGGATGTCTTGCTTCCTGCTGCGGTAGAGACCTTGGAGGCTTTGGGTCTGCCAATTGCTGAACTACGAGCCAGGGTTCATCCCAACACCGGCTGCCGGTATCGCTTGCAGGGGTCTGTCGAGCTGTCTGCGACCTATAGGGATCATCAGGGTCGGCCTCGCGCCTCATGGACGATGCCCCGGCACCAGTTTGATGCCTGGCTGGCCTCCCAGACCCGACTCGCCGGTGCCCGACTCCTGGAGGAGGAGACCGTTACCGAGGTGGTCCCCGGGAATGGATCCGGTCCGTGTCGCCTGACGGTTCGTCAACGGGACGGTACGGTGCGGGGTGTCTCCGCGGACTACGTCGTGGGCGCGGACGGAGCCTCGAGCGCGGTGGCGCGCGACCTGGGATGCCTCCAGCACCCTCCTGAACACACCTGCGTCGCCCTCCGCACCTACGCTCATGGGGTGCGGCTTCCGGATCCGTTTCTTGAGATTTTCACCGCACCGCACCTCTTGCCGGGGTGTGCCTGGATCCTGCCCGTCGGACCCGACACCGTGAACGTGGGGCTCGGAGTTTTGAAATCGACGGCGCAGCGGTTGGGATCCAATCCCGCAGCACTGTTTCGGCAGGCCCTTGAATCCATGCCGGCTCTGCGGCAACGAATGGAAGGAGCGCAATGGGGGCCTTGGCGCGGATGGCATCTACCGGGGGCCACCGAGCAAAGAATCCACGGAAAAGGGCGGGTTTTGTTGGTCGGTGATGCGGGCGCCATGGTGGATCCGTTCACGGGTCACGGCATTCATCACGCCCTGAAGGCGGGCCGGCTGGCTGGAACCATTTTGGCGGATCATTTTACGGGTTCGAAATCGGGACCGGACCCGGCAACCCGATACGCCAACGAGGTGGCGGAGTTGCTGGGTCGAGAGATCATTCCAGGGGCGCGATTACAGCGACTCCATGCGCGGCCCGGTCTGGTTCGGCTCGCGATTCCTCTGGCCCGGATTCACCCCGGTTTGCGGAGTCTGATGATGGCTCTGGTGGGTCATGCCGGGGACCGGCGCGACCTGCTTTCGCCACGGAATTTAATCGCCTCATTCCTGCAAGTTTCCGGGGAAAGGGACACCGCATGACTTCCCTCACGCTCGAATCACCTGCCGTTCCGATCTCGCTCCATGCCGCCCTGAACGAGGCGGAGCGCATCGCATCGAAGGATCGCAGCAGCCTCTATCGAGTCAGCCAGTACTTCGAGGATTCTCAACGCTATGACGCGTTCGTCGCCATGTACGCGGTGATGCGGGTCGTCGATGATCTCGTCGATAACGCCGGGGACAAGGCGACCCTGCCGGCGGAGGAACGCAATGCGTTGCACACGGAAATCGATACTTGGGAACAGCGGATCTCTCGCGCCTATGCCGGCCGGCCGGCGGCGCATCCCTTGGAGATTGCCCTTGCTTGGGCCGTCGACCGTTTTCCGGTGCCGGAACGCCTGTGGCAGTTGTTTCTTGATGCCATGCGGCACGACATCGACGTCCCGCGTTTTCGTGAGTTCCAGGACTTTCTGAAATACACCGAGGGCGCGTCGGTGGCGCCGACCACGCTGTTCGTGCATCTCATTTGCGCCGAGCGGCAGCCGGATGGACGGTACCGACTGAACGATTTCGACTATCTGGAGTGCGGACGCCAGCTTGGCACCTTTGCTTACATCGCGCACATCCTGAGGGACGTCCGTCCGGACATGGAATCCAGTCCGCAGGGCCTCATCTACATCTCGCAATCGGACCTGCGGGAGCAGGGACTGGACGAGGAAGCGTTGCGTCGGTTTACGAAAGTCGGTGCCGGGGGGACGCCCTTCGCTCGCCTCGTCGAGTCGCTGGTTCGAAGGGCCCGTGGCTATGAGGCGCTGGGAACTCGGCTCGCTGCAACGGTCTGGGGTCGCCTCCCCGCGGATCGGGCATTTATCTTCCGACTCATCGTGGGGACCTATAGCGCCCTTTTAGATGGAATCGCAACCCACCCTGGTATCGTGCTGACCACCCGGCCCGTTCTCTCGGCGACGGAATTGGCACTGCTGGCGGAGCGAACGGCGCGCGAGTCCGGGTTCCCGCTGAATCGGATTGCCACCACCCAGCCCGGTCGTCGGGCCGCGCGGGGTCAGCCCGCCATACCCCCTTCGGCGAGGCTGTCCCGAAAGGAACGGTGGACGGAGACCGCGTGGACGGTTGGGGGAGCGTTGTTGGCGACCGTCGCCATCTGTGTTGGCCATTCCTGGCCTTGGATTCTCGTCACGGTGTTGGCGGTGGAACTGGGCGTTCTGGTTCGACGCGACTGGGGTCGACGCGACGCGATGCGCATGGTCGTGGGAGGAGTCACCGGCGTGATCACCGAGGCGGTCTCAGAGGCCGCGGGTCTTTGGATCCATCCGTATCCCCAATGGTTTGGAATGTTCCCGGCCTACTTGATGGTGTGTTATCTGATGCTGGGCTTCGCCGTTCCGCGTCTGGTGAAGGCGGTGGCCGGGGCCGAGAGAAGCCCGAACGATGGAAACCGGATGGCCCTTTGGGGGGCGACGACGGTCTGGGTCCTCGTCACTGTCGCTTGCGCGTTGGCGGCCGGAAGCAATGGCCTCTTGCTGGGAGCGTGCGGTCTGTCGCTGGCTCTGTTTCTTGCTTGTTTCCGGTCGCTACACGACGGAATCACGGTTGGACTTGGGGCCCTGCTGGGCTTGGTGTGGGAAATTCCCTGTACCCTCGCGGGTGCGTGGCGGTTTCCCCAGCCCGAGCTTTTCGGACTGATTCCCTTCTGGTTGCCGCTGGCCTATGCGACCTACTTTGGCGCGGTCGGCCGCATGAGTTGGGCGGCGGTTCAGTGGATGGAGTCGCGAAGAACGTGAGCGAATGATTTTTCCGGTGATCCCCGTCGTCCCCTCCTCGGAACGCGTCCGCGACCTTGTGGTGGTGGGCGTGCTGATGTTGGCCTCTGTTGGAGGAGTCACCACGTCGTTTCGCGAACCGGAGTTGTGCGCCCTCCTGATGGCGGGCGTGCTCGCCGCGGCGCTTTGGTTTTGGCACGAGCCGAGGGATTGGCTCACGGCGGTGGCCGGTGCCGTGTTTGGTCCGCTGCTGGAGTGGGTGGCCGCCCGATATCAGCTCTGGACGTACCCCTTTCCTTCCGTCGGCGGCATGCCGGCATGGGTGTTCACCTTGTGGCCGGCGTTTCCCTTGGTGCTGGTTCGGTTGACTCACGCGATCCTGCCGCCGGATCCAGCCCGCAAGGATCCGGTGTCGCCTCTTGGCTTGGGATTGGTGGTGCTGGCTTTGGAAATCCCGGCGCTCGCGACGCTGGGGAACAGCCGGCCCTCGGCGGCCCTGGCGATCACCGGCGCGATGCTGGTGGTTGCCTTGGTGTGGCTCCGCTCGCCGCAAGCCTTCCTCATGGTGGGCCTCAGCGGCGTGTTCGGTGCCTTATGCGAATCGCTGCCCATTCGAGCCGGGGCGTGGCATTATCCCAATGCGGCGTTTCTGGGGATGCCCTGCTGGTTGCCCACCGGGTATTCCCTCTTCGGGTTCGCCTTGGTTCAGGTAGGAAGCGGTCTCTCTGCGGTGTGGTCGCGTCGACGGGATCGAAACCGAGCGTCAGCGGCATGAAGGCACGACCCATCACTCCCGAGTCGCGGTTCGCCGTGCTCGGTGCCGGTTGCGCGGGGCTGACGTGTGCGGAGTTCCTGCGCCTGCGGGGTGCGAAGCAGGTGACGGTGTTCGAAGCGTCGGATCGCGCCGGCGGCAAGGTGTGGTCGGTGCCGTACGACGGGGCGCCGGCAGGAGGAAGAGGCCTCTTTGAGGCGGGCACGGTGTTCTTTGTCCCGGGCCCGGTTTGGTCTCATCTACTTTCGCGGTATGGGGTCTCGCGAGAGATCGCGCCGATGCCCTCGGTGCGCATCGCCGACCTCTCACGCGGCCGAATCCGCCATCCCTTGGCGGTGTCGGGAGGATGGTCGGCGATGCAGCGTCTGATTCAGACCGGCCGGTTCCTGCGAATGTTGAGGCGCTACGGACCGGCGATGGATCAAAAGCCCGGACTTCAGGCGCACGCCCGTCCGGATCTGGCCACGCCGGCTGGGGAGTGGTTCAGCTGCGAGGGCATGGCCTTCGTGCGTCAGGTTTTGCTGCCCATCGCTGGAGGGGCGCAGTTTGGTCCACAACTGGATCAGGTGCCCGCCTTATATGTCATTCGCCTCCTGACCCTGCTGCGTCGCTATCCGCTCGTGAATCAGCTGCGACTGGCCATGCCACAACTCCGGGTCGGGCATGACGCCGTCTGGCGCCGGGTCGCCGAGGCGCACGGCGTCCGACTTCGGGAGGCCGTGCAACGACTCCGCCGGTTGCCGGACGGGACGGTGGAAATCGAGACGACGAACGGCGGATACCGGTTCGACGCGGTCATCAGCACCCTTCCGCCGAGCCGAATCGCGGCGGTCGCGGACTTTACCGAGGCCGAGAAGATCCCGTGGTCGCGTGTGCGAACATTGACCCGACTGGTCCTGACTGCACGGGTGTCTGGACTGCCGCCACGCGTCTTCCACGCGCCGCGCTTTCAGGAGGACGGATCGATTCCACCGGCGCATCCGTACCTTCTGTATGAGATTGATCCGGGATGCGGGTGGATGACCTTCCACCCCTTCCTGGACAGGGGCCGTACGGTCGCTGATGCCGAGGCGGCAACCCGCGATGTCGTGGCCCGTTTGGGGGGGCGGTTGGAATCGATCGAGCATCGGGCGCTGATCCCTGAGTGGTTCCCGCACTTTGGCGAGCGGGACGTGCGCGAAGGCATCTACGACACCCTCGAGTCCATGCAAGGTGCCGGCAATCTGTGGCACGCCAGCGAAGTGTTCTCCGGCATCAGCGTGCCGCACGCGACCGAGTACGCGCGACACTTGATCGGCCGGCTGCTGCCTGACACCGCGGAGGACCTGACAGGATCGCCGCTCCGATGAACGACAGGGTCGAACGGACTCCCGACCGGACTCGGGTGATGGACGTAGTGTGGGTCGCCGGGCTTCTTGCCCTGACCATGGTCGCTATGACCCTGCTCTTCGCGCAGCCGATCGCCTGCACCGCGATGATCGCACTGTGTGCCCTGCTCTCCCTCCACCGGTTTCGAACCCCTTCGGATCTTCGGGCGGGAATGGTGGGGTGCGTTTGCGGTCCGCTGGCGGAATGGGCGGCGACCGGAGCCGGATTGTGGCGCTACAGCCATCCGCAGATCCATGGACTTCCGATGTGGGCCTTTCCCATGTGGTGGCTCTTTCCGGTCTGCACCCGTCGTCTCGCGTTGGCTTTCGGTGGGGAGCCTCGGGAATCCTTCGTCCTGCGGCCGCTTCTCGCGATGGGATTGGAAATCCTCTGGCTGTGTGAGTGGGGCAATGGATCCCCTGCGCTGGCTCTGCTGGGAATCGTGGCCCTGGGTGGTATCTGCTTCGGCCGCTCCTGGAGTCGGGCCGATACTGTGGCCTTGGTGTGCTGTGGTTGTTTGGGGCCCTTTGCCGAGTTCATTCCGCTTCGTGCCGGGGCGTTTCACTACGCACGCGGAGACCTTTTTGGCATGCCAATTTGGCTGGCACCCGGCTACGCACTTTTCGGAATTGGGCTGCTCCGGTTCGCTGCCGCATTGCGCCCGCGACGTCAGGAGGACTGAACCCGCAAGGCCCCCTCGTCGACCCGGGTGGGATGCGGCATCCTTCCGTCACTGGACCTTCTGCGGCACCATCGGTGGCTTCGGTATCGGTCGCCCAGGCGGAGCGAACACGAGCGGTGGAGTGAATTGCCTCCGGGTTGACCCGTGATTGAAGGGTTGCTCTCGAGATCGGCAACCGTTCGCGCCAGCGGGATGCAGGCGCTCCGCAGTTCGGTGCCTACTCACGGCTGCGAACGGTGGTGGCAGTGGGAAAGTCGGCAGGGACGGGAATTGTAACCTTGCCGGTGGCGGCCCATTCGGTGCCGCGGAGGAGCGTCGTGATGAATCCGATGCACTTTTGTGAGGTGAGATCGGAACCGTTGTTGTGGCCGAGGGCGGTGTGAAAGACGCGGCCACTCCCGAACGAAACGGCGAAGAGCAACGGTTCATTCTTTCCGGTGCCGCGGGTGGCTGGATCGGAATAGGCGGTGGCCAGCACCGTCACGTTCTTGGCCGGGCCGCGGAGACGATCGTAGAGTTCATCCTTCGCATGCATCCATTCGGTCGGAAGGCCTTCCATGATGGGGTGGCGTGGTTCCCGTGTGATCATCTTGTACGCATGCTGGGCACCATGGCTTCCGCCGGGTCCCGGGGTCAGGTCGCGGACGATCTTGTCTTCCCAATAGAGCCATGGGCCCGACTTTTCGCTGCGTCCCTCCCAGCCACCCACGCCGATCATCTCGTTGTACTCGGGCCAGTTCGCGAAGGCGTTGTCGGCAGCGTGCACCGAAACGAAACCACCACCCGCGCGTACGAAGTTCACCAGATTGGACCTGAAATCCGAAGGCCACAGGTCGCCGTTGTAGTTGGAGAGCACTACCGCGACTCCGTCGAGGCTGGGGTGTACGGAGGTCATGTCCACGCCCTTGCCGGGAAATGTCACCACCTCGACAGTGAAACGTCCGGAGCTCTCCAGGACCTTCTTCAAGTGCGGTGTGGAGGAGCGCCAGTCGTGATTGTTCTGCCCGTCGATGAGTAGCACTTTGAGCGCCTCGGCGCTCAGAACCGACGTGCACAATCCCACACTGCAGTTGAGCGCGAACAGGAGGCGTTTCATGTTGGAACCGTGTTTCGATCCGAAACGATTGGCCAGCGGGAAGTGGAAGGCGGAGGGGTCCTCCGTCCGGGTGGCCACGACGGCGCTTCGCTGGTCGTGGTGAAGTGAGGGCCGAACGGCAGCTCG
>JANXMD010000576.1 GCA_025354845.1 Verrucomicrobiota bacterium
CCCGTCCCGCCGGTGCTCATCACGCTGTCATAGTCCCAGCCCAGCCGGGCCCAGCGTCCGTCCGCACGGCGCCAGAAAAAGTGATTCTGTGCGGCGTCATCCCAGATGCTCATCCACTCCAGCAACGCCATCGAAGTGAGAGTCGTGGGGATGTCCCAGTGGGTGGTGAACCATTCCCGTGTCCGCTGCAGCCGGGTGGCGTCCGTGGAAACGTTGTGGGTGACCGGCGAATCGCCGCGGGCGGTCCACATGCCCTCGATCAAGTCGCGAATCGGGGCCGATCCCTTCCACGAATGATTCTGCAGCGTGAAGGTCCAGTCGTACCTCTGAAGCTGCGTCCAGCTGCCGTTGGCCGTGATCGGGGCCGAGTCACCACGAGTGTAAGGTCCTTCCAGAGTGTTCTGCGAGGCATCCCGGTTTCCGACATTCTTGTACAGCTCGCCGGTGGCCTCGAGTTCTGATCCGGGATTCAGCTGCTGCTGCAGTTCGTGCCAGCGATCCAGCATCTCACCGGCGTATTCGCCCTGTTCGGAATGAACGAGATTCGCCGCCGAGTTGAGGTACCAGTCCACGCGCCGCATGCGCGATGCCGGCAGTCCCACCAGACGATTGAGACGCTGGGCTTCGATAAACTCGGTGCCGTGCAGCGTTTCAAACCAAGCTGTCTGTCCGTTGAACGGCTGATGGTCGAGGAAGTGGAGCTTGTACGAGAGATTGGATGAGGCGCGGTGATAGCGGCTGCCGTGGTAGCGGATCCGAACATCCCACACCCGGCCGTCGCTGCAGAACACGGCCGCGACGGTTCCATTCCACTGAGGGGCCGCGGCTGCGACGTACGGCGTATCCCGCGGCACCCCGGAGCCCGTACTCGCGGTGACCCGCTTGGGATTCTGCGACACGTTGCTCGCCATGACTGCCAATCCCGCCGTGGGAACGAAAACGTCATAGATCGCAGCGTTCGAGGTGGCTCGCACCGGCGTCACAAAGTAGGCAAACCAGGACTCGCGGATACCACCGCTTCCCACCGGCGCCACCTGCGGATCGTCGGCACGCGGCGACACCACCTCCGGGCCTGATCCACGGTCCGCAACGAATCGGTACCGCACGATCGACCGATCCGCCTGGCCCGGAATCACCGCCGAGTACCGGCCTCCGCCCATGGCGGTCATGGGCACCAACACCCGCGTTTCCGACGTCGAGTTGATGTCATCCTTGAAGTATTCCAGCTGCACCCCGGACAGCGATTTCGTCCCGGACCAGGTGCAGCGAACGGTCACCTCATTTCCGCCGCGAACCGGTATGGCGCCGTCCGAGGTTTGCGTGGCGGACTGGGCCACGATGACTGGCTTTGGCACGTCGCGCGTGACGGCCTGCGGTCCGCCGGGCGTGGGACCGGTCGCCGGGGAGGCCAGCCAGTTTGCCGGATCGTCCGCCGACCAGGTGACGCT
The DNA here is from genome assembly GCA_025354845.1 of Verrucomicrobiota bacterium. Taxonomy (GTDB): domain Bacteria; phylum Verrucomicrobiota; class Verrucomicrobiia; order Limisphaerales; family UBA9464; genus CAIVQB01. The sequence goes on from JANXMD010000576.1 coordinate 1,449, forward strand.
CACCCGCTGCAGTGACCGCCCCTTGTACTGGTGCGCCTCCGAGTCCAATCCGGTGAACAAGTCCGAGGCCCCAAGTGCGTCCGCCGACTGCGCCCAGGGAAAGTTCGGGGAATAGGTCACCGACTCCACCGTCGTGCCCGCAGCATCGCGAACCCGCACCGTGTCGCCTCCGTTGGCCAGGGTGCCGGAATAGGGTCCCAGGACATCCGATTCCGGGAGCCCATACACCGAGGCGAGGCGTGCCGGCGCCCGCGCGATGACCCGGAAGCCGCCCGGAGAAATCACCGAGGCCGAGTTGGTGGGGAACGTGAATCGAACGCCGCCGGCCAACGACCATCCGGACAGGTCGACCGCGCCAGCACCGGTGTTTTGCAACTCGACGAATTCATGGATATCGCGGCTCAGATCCAGAACCGGGGTTCCATCGCTGTTGACGGCCGCTATCTCAACCGGGTGGTAGTGAATCTCACTGACCACGATGGAGGCATGCACGCAGTTCGACGCCATTCCAAGCAGAAGCAATCCCAGCCCCAGCCAGGCGGCCATGGAAGAACCGCGAGGGGATCGGGGAACACGTTGGGTAGGGTTCATGGCTCGCAAACT
>JANXMD010000071.1 GCA_025354845.1 Verrucomicrobiota bacterium
GTCGGTGTGGATGAAGGTTCCGTCCGTACTGACGAGCTGAAAGGTTGGATTCCGACTCCCCGGCGACAGATTCGACACGCTTGCTGCGTTTCCCGAGAAGGACATGGTTTGATTTTGGACCACCGAGTTCAAGGTTACTGACCAGACGGGGGTAATGGTTTTGTTTCCGTCTGCTCCCCGGGTGATGTACATCAGCGTTCCTCCCCCCGTCGTGTGATCGGATGTAGGCCTCCATCCCGGTCCGGCGGTCGCCGCTGAGCTGCGAAAATCGTAAGTGCCGTAACTCATGGTGCCGGAGTGATCCAAGGCCAAGCTGGTTGAGAACCCGGTGACCGTCCCCGCCTCGAAATCGCCGTTGGTCAGCAGCGATTGTGCCCCAACCCCTCCGGGTAGACAGAAACAACAAAGCGCCCAACGTTCTCGCCCGCTCAATGAATAGACTGCCACCCATCCTCATCGCCCCTAGAGTCCTTCGGCACCAATCATTCGGAGTCAGGTGTTCACCCCATGCGGCCGCGAGCGGTCCGCACTTGCCCGGATCCAGAGGTGTGGATGGAGGCGACGTCCTTGGCACTTCCACTCGCAGCCGTCCTCCCCACGTGGCTCGATCGGTCCCACGTGGCTGACTCCGTGCGGCGACCGACGGATTCCACTCGACCGGGAGGGCGTTTCCTCGACACTGATTACGGCCACGCGGTTAGGGTCAATTCAGTCGAAACAAGGGGATCAGGATCGGAACACGGCGATGGTTGCAGGGCACCCCGATTTCGAACCCCGGCTGCAAACCGAAATTGGAAACAACGCTGTCCTCCCTCCATGAAACCTGAGCAATTCTTCGAACGCCGTCAGTCGAATACGCGGACTGAGCTGATGCTCGTGATCTCCAGTATCGTCGGTGTGGTCGTCGCCGTGTTGGCGCTGCTGCAGTTCGGCCTGACGATGGCGGTTGGGATCGCTCTGTTGAGTGTCATTGCCTATGGATTATCCAAGATCCTTGCACTCGTTGGTGACATCCTCATCCACCTCGCGGAAATCAACGGACGGGCGAATGAACGGACGGCGGCCGGCGAAGTGACTAAATCGGCGGCGTAGTGCGAGCTCGTTCCGTCCCCTCGGCCTGTGGTCGCCCGGTGTGGCCGGTACTCTGGAGTGGCTGCGCCGGGGTACCTTTCGAAGGTGGCTTGCCCTCGGGAATCGGCGGGAGCACGGTAGCGGAATGCGGTTCTTCATGCGGCTCTCCCTGCTTGTGGTTTTCCCGATTGCCTTCCTTTCGCCGGCCGCTCGTGCCGCCGAGTTGACGCCGCAGCAACAGGGGTGGCTCGCCAAGGCACATCGCTTTGAGCGCAAGGGCTGGATTTACCTTCACCTGGAGGGCGATGGCGCGGCCCGTGGGTTCCAGCATGGATACCTCCTGTCGAAGGAAATTGCCGAAGTGATGCGCGTTCATCGCAAAGTGTGGGAATACCACAGCGGCATGGCGTGGAAATGGCTAGTGGCCCGCGGTGCCGAACTGATGACGCCCAAGGTCGATGCCGAGAATCTCGCCGAGATCGACGGCATTGTAGCGGGCTTGAGCGCAGCCGGGATCCAGACCACGCGTGACGAGGTGGTGACCTACAACGCCCAGCTCGAATTCGAGGGCTATTGGTGGCCCAAGGAACAGAAGCGCCTCGCGGATGCCCACGCGGCCGCCGTTCAGGAGCGCTGCAGCGCCTTCATCGCCACCGGCTCGTGGACCGCGGATCACGGGGTGGTGATGGGGCACAACACCATGTTCGACTTCACAGAGGCCGTGGCGAATGTGGTGCTGGATCTGGTGCCGACGACGGGCCAGCGAATCCTGATGCAGACCCAGGCGGGTTTCATCCATAGCGGCACGGATTTTTTCCTTACCTCGGCGGGACTGGTGGGCTGTGAGACCACCATTGGAAACTTCTCCAGTTTTGA
>JANXMD010000120.1 GCA_025354845.1 Verrucomicrobiota bacterium
ACGAGCCGGGAATCGAATCGGCCCTCCTGGAGTTCGTCGACGGCAGGAATCGGACCAACGGGAAGGACGCCGCGTCCCAAGATTCGCACCGAGGCATGCGCAGCTGCAGAACCACCGTTCACGCTTGGGGCAAAGTCACCAGGATCGGTGGCGCCCGAAAGTTCCACACGGTCCCCAGGTTTCGGAACCGGGCCCCCACCGACGGCGGGTCCCGCCACAAACGCCGCACCCGCATCGCCGTCCTGGAGAAACCCCACTTCCTGGGCTTCGTCGAAATAGGTGACGATGCCCGTGAGTCGAACCGGAGGATGCGCCGAGGCGGCCGACGGACTCAGCAATCGCAAGGCGGAAAGGTTCGTGATGACGGCGGCAGTCGACCGGAATGCAGAGGCGCCCTGGCTCGTCCCTCTGCCCTGCGCAACGGCGGGCAGACAAGTCCAGAGGCACAGCATCCCACACGCCAACGCGGCGGTCACGTGACGGCACTTCCGCCACCACCCCATTGCATGCCCGGGTAGAAATCGGAATGGATGCAGACGCACTTGGATTGGCCGCCCGGCTCTGGACATCCCGTTTTGGGAGCACGACACCCCGCGCGACCATGTCGTGCGGGCGCAACCATGCCGCCGGAACGTCGCGGATCAATCCGAAAGCGGATCAACCTGAAAACCGCAGCTCCAACCGCTGATGGACACAGTTGAACGCAGATGCCGAGACGGATGCATCGATAGATCCCAGTTAAAGAAAGTCACCCTCCTCGGTGTCGCTGAGGACCGTGTCTCCGGGTCCTATGAATCTGTGTCCCGCTGTGGATGCACTCGGCTTCAACCGCCGGATTCGGAAACAGTCCCTCATTCGCGGATCACTGCCGCCAGCGTGTCGCGGAATCCCGCCACCAGCTTCGCATGAACCGGCGCCACGTCCTCTTCGCGCAAGGTCCGATCTGCGGCCCGGAAGGTCAGCGCGTAGGCCAGGCTTTTCTGCCCGGCGGGAACCTGGCGCCCTCGGAAGACGTCGAAGGCCTCGATCGATTCGAGATTTGCAGGCTTGGCCTGACGGACCACCCCCAGGACGGCGTCGTGCGTGACCGACTCGGGCACCATCATCGCGATGTCACGTCGGACGGACGGGTACTGCGGCAGCGGCTTGAAGGATTTCGCGGAATTTCGGCGGGCCAGCAGGATGTCGAGATCGAGCTCCGCCAGCAGGACGGCATCACGCAACTCACGCCGCTTGGCCAGCACTGGCTGCATCTGGCCCAGTTGTCCGAGCACGAGCTTGCCGCCCAACGCCAGCGTCGCCGACTCCACCCACAACGCGGTGACCTCCGGACGACGGGTAGCCACCACGCCGCGCAGGCCCAGGTATTCCAGCACTTCTTCCACGACCCCCTTGAGATCGCTGAGATCACAGATCGCATCCCGGTCCGCTCCGGACCAGAACAGCGGGTTCCGTGCCCCGGTGAGCGCGAACGCGAGGCGCCAACCTTCCTTCACGGCATCGCCATTGCGGCTGAACACTCGACCCACTTCGAAGAGTTGCACGTCGCCGTTCCGACGCGTGAGATTGTGGGACAGACTGTCGATCAACCCCGGGATGAGCGAGGGACGCAGCGCATTCATGTCGCTGCTCAGCGGATTCGCCAGCAGCACCGGAGTCTCCACCACCAATTTTGCGGCAGCGTCGTTGATGAGAGTCTGCCCCTGGGCCTCCTGGAGCCCGAGTGAGGCCACAAACCGGCGGAGTTCGGCCAGTTGATCGTACACGGCGTCAAAGGCGTGCGACCCGCTCGCGCGTCGCGGCGTGGTCGAGGGAATGCGATCCACACCGTACAGGCGTGCAATCTCCTCGATGAGATCCACCTCACGCTTCAGGTCCACGCGCCAGGAAGGCACGCGGAAGCCGGTCACGCCGCCCTCGTCTGAGGCACCATCCAAGGTCAATCCAAGGCCGACGAGCATGCCGATTTGGTCGGCGACTGGAATCTCAATGCCGAGCAAGGCGGCCACGCGATCATGGCGCAGTGTCAGGACCTTGACCTCGCCGGCGGCAACCCGGGCGTCCACCAAATCGCCGTCCGGAGTGCCTCCGGCCGTGGCCAGGATGAGTTCGGCACAACGGCGTCCCGCAGACGCGGAGGCCTCCGGATCCGCCCCGCGCTCGTAGCGGTAGCTGGCGTCAGTCCGCAAGCCGAGGGACTTGCTGGTGCGACGAACGTGGGTCGGGGTGAAATACGCCGACTCGATCAGCACGTCGGTGGTGGTCTCCTGGATCTCGGTGTTTTGACCGCCCATCACACCGGCCAGGGCAATGCCCTTCTCCGTATCCGCGATCAGCAATGTTTCCGCGGTCAGCACGTGGGCCCGTCCGTCCAGCGTGGTGAACAACTCCCCAGCCGACGCGCGACGGATCACCAGCGTCGGCAGAGACCCGCCACCGTCGGCAGCAGACTTCGCGATGAGATTCAGATCAAAGGTGTGCAACGGCTGACCGGTTTCCAGCATCACGTAGTTCGACACGTCGACCACGTTGTTGATGCTGCGCAGCCCCACTTTTTCAAGCGACGAGCGCAACCAGGCGGGGCTTGGCCCCACACGAACGCCACGGATCACCTGCGCGGTGTAGCGCGGGCAAAGATCGGAAGCCTCCAGTCGGACCGCAACGGGCGCCACGCCGACGACGGTCGGCAGGGCCGCGGGAACCGGGATCCGCAGTGGATTGCCGGTGAGCGCCGCGATTTCACGCGCAATGCCGAGAACGCTGTTCAGGTCCGGACGGTTCGGCGTGATTTCGAGATCGTACACCACGTCACTCCCCGCACGACCGAGGTGCTCGGCCAATGGTTGGCCCACCTTGGCATCCGCCGGGAGGATGAGCAGTCCGTCCACCTGATCGGGCAAACCGAGCTCGACAGGCGAGCACATCATGCCCTGGGACTCGACACTGCGGATCTTGCCGACCTTGATGGTAAACGGCTCCTTGTCGCCCGGCTTCATCGGCAACGACGCGCCGGGAAGGATGAGCGGCACCTTGTCCCCGGGCTGGAAATTCTGCGCACCGCAGACAATCTGCCGCTCGCCCGTGCCGTCGGCGACGCGACAGACAGACAGCTTGTCGGCGTTGGGGTGCTTGTCGCGGGTGATCACCTGCGCCACGACCACCCCCTCGAACTCACCGGCGAGGCGCGTCACGCCCTCGACCTCGAGTCCGAGTAGCGTGAGCCGCTCGGTGAGTTCCTCGGGCGACCAGTCAAAATCGACGTATTGCTTGAGCCAGTTGAGCGTGACTTTCATGACGGGAGCATTGCGGAGGGGAGATGGAGTTGAGTTCGGTTCAGGCGGAGGCGAGCGGCACCGGTTCCAATGCGGCTCGCAACCGCCGTCCGGTCCAGCGGGCCAATTGCCAGCCGGGCCGTTCGACGAGGAGAAAAAATGCAAAGCAGACCGCAAAAAGACCTGCGGTGCGCAGCAGCACCCCCAGCCAGGGGGCGGACGGAAGATCGTAGCCGCCGACGAGCGTGATCCACAGTGATAGGCCGGCCATGTGGGCGAGATAGATGGAGTAACTCCACTTGCCCGAGCGCTCAAGCCAGGCAGCAAGCACCCCGGGATTGACCCGGAACTGCAACACCTCGGCACGCAACCAGCCGACCACCAGGAGTGCGAACGGTTGCAGGGTCCAAGGGTATCCAATTTGCGGCAGTGCCGGCAACGGATGCTCCTTCAATACCGAGGCGGCAAAGGCGGCCACCACCACCGCGGCCCTCCAAGCCGGAACCGAGGGCAGTCGCGACGGACGCGCAGGTCCCTTGCGGGCGAGTGATTCCGCGAGGGCGCAGCCCGCCAACCATGCCGGCAGCCCCAGGATCCACGCCATCCAGTGGGTGAAGTGATTGAACAGCAGCGCGCGCGGCTGCCAGGCGAGCAACGCCAGGGTCGGGATCAGGGCCAGGGTCGCAATCCCCCCCCAGCCCAACCGGCCGGCCAGCGAACGCAACAGGGGGTAGAGGCCGTAGTAGATGCACTCGGCCACCAGACTCCACATCAACCCTGAAAAATCCTCAAACCCGCGGCCTGCTCCGAGCGATTGCAAATGGAATCCCACCCAGGGCGGATACACTCCGAGAAAATGAAACTTCATTGTCAGAAGCGTCATTGCCAGCGCCGGCAGGGCGATGCGGAGCCATCGTTGCGCCCAAAAGGGAATGGGATTTCCCAGCGGGCGGTTGACGAAGGGATGGTGGATGACGAAGCCGGAAATCACGAAGAACACCATCACCGCCGCAGGGCCGTTGAACAGTATGTGGAGCCAGAGTCCCAAGGGGCCACTCGCAAGGACAGCGGGCAGAGGGCTGACGTGATGCAGAACCACGACCACGGCCGCGACAAACCGGATCGCATCCAGCCCGGCAACGCGCGTTGCCGGTTCA
>JANXMD010000139.1 GCA_025354845.1 Verrucomicrobiota bacterium
GGTCGTTGATGCTGGCGAAGCGGCGCTGCATGTAGCCGAGCTCGTCGAACTCCCAGTTCTCGTTGCCGTAGGCACGGTGCCACTGACCGGCGTCGTCGTGAAACTCGTACTCGAAGCGCACGGCGATGCGGTTGCCCGTGAAGGCCCATAGCTCCTTCTTCAGGCGGTAATCGTGTTCCTTCGACCATTTGCGCCGCAGGAATTCGACGACGTCGGCGCGACCGTTCACGAACTCGGAGCGGTTGCGCCACTCGGTGTCCTCGGTGTAGGCGAGTGCCACCCGTTCCGGATCGCGACTGTTCCATGCGACCTCAGCCGCCTTTACTTTTTGGAGGGCGGTTGCTTCGGTAAATGGGGGCAGGGGTGGGCGAGGGGACATGGTTCTGTGAGATTAGGCGATCGAGTGCTGCGGTTCGGGGTGAGCGAGGTCAGGTGGACGTTTCTTTCACTGGATTGGACGCGCCTCTCTCGAGGAGTTCGGATTCCAGCTCCTGAATGCGTTGTCGGAGCGGGGTCAGAAGATGTTGGATCTCACCGGTGGTGTAGCGTGGCGTGATGAACTGGGGACAATTCCAATCGAAGGATTCCACGTCGATTTGAAAGACGCGTTCGACTCGGGCGAGCGTCGAAACAGGGGCCAGGTTACGGGCTAGATCCGAATGCTGGCGCGCATCCAGAACGGATGCGCGCCCAAGGAGCTTCAGCCGAGACCGGTTCGGGTAGTCCATCAGGAATAACGCCACACGATCACTTTTGGACAGATTTCCCGTCGTGAGAAGTTGCCGATTCCCCCGAAGGTCGGCAAACGCGATACGGTTCGATCCGAGCACTTTCAGAAACCCAGGAATCCCCCCGCGGTGCTGAATGTAGGGCCATCCGTCGGGGGAGATGGAAGCCATGTAGAAAGAGTCGCGTGCCTCGATGAATCCCACCTCTTCCTCGCCCAGAACGTCGGAAGTCGTCTCCCTTGGTGGAACTTGGGCGTTCCCGTAGTATTCCCTTTGCGCGGCCAGAACGGGCGGTGTCATCAGGGTTTGGAGGAAATGATCGGCCATAGAACGAAGGGAAGGAGATGATGGTAAATGCCCCCGGGAGCCAGCGGCCCCGGGGGCGTAAAGCGGACTTACGAATTGCAACCACCCGCGGTGGCGCACGCCGGAAGCTCGACCTGAATGGTGGCAGACCGTACCTCCGGGAAGTCCACCACCGTGCGGGCGACGTGATTTACGTAGTTGGTGAGGAGATTCAATCCGACTTGCGCCGTGGTCTCCACGATCTCTCCGTCGGTCAATCCCGCCGCGCGCGCCGTCGCGAGTGTCTGGTCGCAGATCTGTCCCTTCTGCTCGACGATGGCCGTGGCGAGCTCCAGGACGGCGGAGTCCTTCGGGTTGGCACCTTCAGCGCGGCGCGCGCCATCGAGAGCGCCCGCTGAGATTCCGAGCTTTCCGCCGATAAACGTATGCGCGCTCAGGCAATAATCGCATCCGTTGGCCTGGGCGATGGCGATGGCGATCTGCTCGCGGAGTCGGGCGGGCAGGACGCCGCCGGCGAGGGCGCCGGAGAATTGGAGATATCCTTCTAGCGCCGCCGGAGCGTTGGCCAAGACCCGCATCAGGTTTGGGACCACGCCCATCTTCTGCTGGACGGCGTCCAACAACTGACGGGGCTTGCCCGTGGCGGTGGCGGGATCGATCTGGGGAATTCGGTTCATAGTCTACCTTTCGAGGTCAATGTCTCGAGTTGAGTGCTGCGTTCTTGGCCCGATTGTCGGGCACACTTACTCGACGCAGCGACTCCGCGACTTCTTACCCCGAGGCCACTCCTTTTCTTTCTACCCCCCAATGAGCGCTCAGAACTGCAAGACTTGACCGGGCATGGGGACGATCACTTCGGCCCCGGGCTTGAGCGTCCTGAGGGTCTCGGCAAAGGCGAGCGACTGATCTTCCTCTCCGTGGATCACGGTGATCCGTCGCATCGGGCCTGAGAGGTGGCGGACGTACTCGGAGAGTTCCCGTCGATCTGCGTGACCCGAGAAGGCGTCCACCGAGGCCACCTGGGCCTTCACCAGATGAGGCTCGCCGAAAATGTTTACCGGACTCCGTCCTGCCCGAAGCTGCGCCCCCAGAGTGTGGGCGGCGCAGTAGCCGACGAAGAGGATGAGGTTTTTCGGGTCGCCGAGGTTGTTCTTGATGTGATGCCGGATGCGTCCGGCCTCTGCCATGCCTGAGGCGCTGATGATGATGCATGGCACCTTGAGATCATTCAGGGCACGGGATTTCTCGGCTTCGCGGATGTAGCTCAGCGTGTCCATGCCGAACGGGTTGCCCTTTTCGTGGAAGTACCGGTAGGTCTCTTCATCGAAGCATTCCGGATGAAGCCGGAACACCTCGGTGGCGTTCACACTCAGCGGGCTATCGACGAAGATTGGCACGCGTGGAAGGCGGCCAGCGTCGGTCAGGCGGTGTAGTTCGTAGACCAGCGTCTGGGTGCGGCCGACGGAGAAGGCGGGAATGATCACCTTGCCGCCACGCTCGAGGGCCGTATTGAGCAGGGTTCGAAGTTCCTCGGTGGAATCCTTCGAGTCGCCGTGTTCGCGCCCGCCGTAGGTGCTCTCGATCTGGAGAAAGTCGACTCCATCGACCGGTTGGGGATCGCGCAGAATGGTCTGGGAGAAGCGTCCCACGTCGCCGGAGAAGAGATAGCGGAAGCGTCGGTCCCCTTCGCGGACGTCGAGAATGACCTGCGCAGAGCCTAGAATATGACCGGCGTCGCGGAAGGTGACCGTGACGCCGTCGACCACCGGGATCGGCCGGTCATAGCCGACGGCGACGAACTGCCGTGTGGCGCGTTCCGCTTCGGCTGGCGTGTAGAGGGGCTCGACCGCTGGCAGCCCGCGTCGAGCCCGCTGCTTCGAGACGTAGATCGCATCGGCCTCCTGCACGGCCGCCGAATCCTGCAACATGATGCCTGCGAGATCACGGGTGGCATAGGTGGCGTAGATGTTTCCGGTGAATCCCTGCTTCACGAGATTCGGCAGGTTGCCGCAGTGGTCGATGTGGGCGTGGCTCAACACAACGGCATCCAAGCTGCGCGGGTCGAAAGGAAAATGGCGGTTGCGCTCGATGGAGTCCGCACGGCTGCCTTGGTAGAGGCCGCATTCCAGCAGGAGTTTTTGTCCGTTGACCTCCAACAGGTACATCGATCCCGTGGTGGTGCGGGTAGCACCGAGAAAGTGGACGTTCATGTCACGAACCTGTCCGGGGATGGGCCTCCGGGCAAGTCACGAGGAGGGCTTGGCGGATGATTGCTTGTAACAGGAAAACGGAGGGCAGGAATGAATCCCGCCCCCCGTTTTGATTCTCACCGGAAAGGTGATCCCGCCTCGTGGGTTATTTGAAGTTGGCCGTCACGGAAAGGGCCTGATTCATGGTCACCGAGATGGTCTTGTTGGTGCTCGTCACGCCGCTCGTCCAGCCAATCCACGGGGAGCCGACTGCGGGAGTGGCAGTCAGGGTCACGACCGTCCCGGCCGCAAACGAGGTTCCGGCGGGACTTGTGGTCACGGTGCCTTTGCCGGTGGTCACGACGGTGAGCTTGTAGCTGGAAGCGGTCGTCCCGCCCCCCCCACCACCACCACCACCACCACCACCGCCGCCACCACCAGTCGCGGCGCTGCT
>JANXMD010000147.1 GCA_025354845.1 Verrucomicrobiota bacterium
GTCATCCACAGTGGAGATACGCAGAACCTCGCGAGCAAACCGGGCCGCGTTGATCTCACTCTTGGCCGGTCGGTCCGCGAGTTCCCATTGTGCCTCGAAACGCACGCGCTGATCGCGATGACCCAACAGTTCGAGAAGTGAAGATTCACTTCGACCCTTCATTCCCTCGGCCAAGATTCGCGCCGTCTCGGCGATCAGCGGATCCTTCTCCAACGCGGGATCCGACACCTTCCACAATCGCCCCTTGCCGGTCTTGTCCCAGCCCTCAACCCAATCCGCCACCACCACGCCTCCACCGGGTGGGAAGGCGACATCCACAGGAGAGAGGTCCCACAAAAGCTTTCCGGTCCGGTTGGCGGGCGAGTTGTCCTCCAGCCAGCTCCAGGAACCGCCCGCGGCTGGATCTTGGATGACGCGGAAGAACGCGCCGTCGGGCTCCACCGCAAAGGTACGGACACCGCCGGGGAAATCGGTGAGGAAGAAATGTCGGTCGTAGCGCGCCGAAAGTCCCGTGCCGGGATAGTATGCAATCCCCGCCGGGCCGTGTCCGATGTGGGCCACCGGTGGGACGATGTAGGCCGCCGAGTTGCTTTCGCGCGTGTGCCACAGGCGCTCGGAATTCCACGCACCCATCTTCGGCAACCATTGCCAGCCGATGAGCCACCCGTAGTCCGCGCCTTCCAGCACCAGCGTCCAGCGGGCCTTGTCGCCGCCGTCCCCGTTGTTGTCGCCGGTCCACAGATTGCCCTCGTCGTCGAAGCAGAGCTCCTGCGGATTGCGGAGTCCTTTGGCGTAGAGTTCGAAGTTCGCCCCGTCCGGCTCGCAGCGGAAAATGGCGCCGCTGTCAGGAAGGTGGAGGACCCGCCCCTCGCGATTCGTCACCGAAGTTCCACGATCCGCGATGGAAAAGTAGAGTCGGCCATCGGGTCCCTTGATCAGGCCATGGAGGTCATGTCCTCCAAAGGCCACATGAACCCCAAATCCATGGAGCAACCGATCGCGCGTCGTCGCCGCCACTGGGTTTTGGGCAGCCGCCGCAGGGAGCCGCCACAGATCAGGAATGCACGTGAACCAAACGTTCGTCCCTTGCGCGAGAACGCCAGCAGCCACGCCGCTGACCCGGGTGTTGAATCCTTCGGCAAACGGGATGGCCTGGTCGGCGTGACCGGAATGGGAACTGTCCCACACCAACTGAATTCGCTCGGACTCCACCTCCAAATCGCGACCATCAATCACCCCGTCGTGATTGAAATCCATGAAGGCCCCGGGCCGCGACGGCGCGGCCGCGGCGAGGAAAGCGCGGTTGGTGGACAGCATTCCGGTGAGAAACTGCTCGCGCTCTTCCACCGAGCGCAGGGCGAGATCGTCCTCCACCCAGTCCTTGAAATTGCGGATGTCAAAGACGCTGGTCCGGCGCCGTCCCGTCTCCACGACGTAGGCGCGACCGAGCGAATCGAAACAGAAGCTGGTGATGTTCTTCACCAGCGGTTCCGCGGCCCAGAGCGCCACCTTGAGGCCGGACGCGACCTTCAACCGCCCCTGTGCCGCCGCGGCATCCGGTGAGACGGATGTGGTGGAGGTGAGCCCTGCCTGTGGATCCGCCAGTGCCGGAAGGCTAACCAGACAGAGCAACGACGGAATTGCCCAAAGCGGGAGTCGCAGGCACGCGGGGTTCACCCGAGAAGTGTAGCCCACCCGACCCTGGGGTCACGCTCCGAGCGGTCTGGACTCAGGCACCGGGCTTTTTGCCCCGACGAAGAAGTCCTAACGCGAGGAGAGTGATCAGCGACGGGATCAACACCAGCAACTGGAGCCAGTGCGCATTCCGGTTTAGCCACAGCGCCCGTTGAATAAAGCTCGACTGCGCCAGGGCCTCGCGGGCGATTGCGTCGTTGGCGTGCAGCGCATGCGCGGATCCGCCAACCGCGAGATCGCGGGCGATCGCGAGTCCACCCTGGGCCGCGTGCACCGCCACCGCCATGCCACCGAAGGCGACCTGAACACCCACCGCCAGGCCTCCGCTGGCCATGACGCCGAGGGCCATCCCGCCAAAGCAGTAGTAGCCAATGCCGACGCCACCGATGGAGAGAGCGCCCACGCTCATCCCGCCCAGGGCCACTGTGCCAAGGGCAAGTCCTCCGATGCTTACCGTCCCAAAGGACATGCCTCCAACGGCGACCAGCAGGCCGACCGCGATGTCTCCAATCGCAATCCAACCCACGGCCGGCCGACCCTTGGGACCGCGTCCGTTGAGCCGAATCGAAACCCAGGGAATTCCCAGAAATCGCTGGGAGGATTCCCACTCAAATCCGCAGCCCTTCTCGGGCACCGACCCCCGTTTGAGCGCCTCCTCCGCCCGCAACTGGCTCCAGCGGCGGTTGAGCGCCATCGAAATGCCACTGATCCCAAAGGTGAAGGTCAGCGAACCGACCAGGGTCCAGGCAAACGCCTTGGCCCAATTCGTAGGTGCCCAGGATTGGGCTGCCTGGACGGTGACGATGAAGGCCACAGTCATCAGCAGGATGATGCCCGTGGTGATTCGGAACGACCGGACCAGGAAGTGACGTTCCCGGTCGGATTCGGCCCGATCGAATCCCGCGCGGAATCCCAGATAGCCTCCCAACAATCCGATCAACGGCCCCGCGGCCAACGAGACGAATCCGAGCACCGTGGTGCCCTTGGCCGCGGCGGCCCCCTTCGCCATCAGCGACGCCCCACCCGCAATCGAGGCCGCCCGGGCGGTCTCGGTTCCGAGTCCGGGTAGAGCGGACAACACGGCGGCCGTAAAGACCGCTCCGGGAATGGTGCGGGTGAGGACGCCTTCGATCGTCCGGTTCACCTCGTCGCGCAGCAGCGCCCGCCCACGCGAAAGCCGCTGGCGAACCGCTTCCTCTGTAAGGTCCAGCGCCTCCGCGACCCGCGGCATGGAGTGGCCCTCGCGATAGAAAAGGATCAGGGGCTCCCGATACGTTTCCGGCAGCCGCTCCAACGCGGCCCAGACGGTCGCCGATTCCTCACGTGAGACCGCGGATTCCAGAGGAGACGGGGCCTCGTCCGAGGCGGATTCGAGTACGGATGCCTCTTCCGCGTGGTCGACGGGCTGTCTCGCGGAGCGTCGACGCGCGCTGTTGGACAGGTTGCGGGCGATGCCGCAAAGCCAGCCGCGGAAGCGATCCGGCTCGGTGAGCTTGGGGAGGTTCTTCCAGGCCGCCACAAAGGTCTCCTGGGCGAGATCCTCACTGCGCCCAAAATCGCCGCAGACGTTGTACGCAATGGAACAGATGAGCGTCTGGTAGCGGGTCACCAGGGTCCCGAAGGCGGCGCGGTCGCCGGAGTGCGTCCGTTCCACCAGGACGCGGTCCGTCGAGGCCTCAGGTTCGGGCAGTGGATTCATCGAGTGGCCGGGAACGGCATCACGCCGGGTGTGGAGCGCACCGTCAATGCGGGAGGTGTTCATGGGGTGATTTCGGACCGCCTGGATGAACCGCGGAGGCGCAGAGACGCGGAGAGAGTAGAAAGCATTCGGGACGCCAAATCCATACGGTGCGGGACTCGATCTGGTTCATTCATACCTTTCCCGTGGTACGAACTGTCGAAGCCGTGACAGGAATTGTCTGCGGAATGCCATTGCGTCGGCGGGCAGGGAACGCTTACGCAGGGTGGGTGAACAGTTCCGACTCCGGACGGTATCCGTCCCGACCCTCGCGCCCCGGCGGTCCGCCCCGCCCCACGCGGTTTCATGCCCAGCCGTTTCGCGCGCCCGCGCCGCCGAAGCTCGCCCCGGTCGGCAGCGAGTCCTGGAACCAGCCCTGGGTGCAAATGCGCACCTTCAGCTACCAGCCCTCGATCTACCCTGCGATGATGGGCGACGTCTCGCCCCAGGCGAAGTCGGGCGACCTGGTTCACGTGTACGACAAGAATGGCCGTCCCTTCGGTGCCGGCCTCTACAATGAGTACTCGCGCGTGCCGCTGCGCGTGATTCATCACGGTGAGGAGCCGGTGGACGAATCGATCTTTGAGCGGTTGGTGGACTGCGCCCTGGATCTCCGGCTCAACCTGCTGGAACTCCCCACGGCCACCGACGCGTTTCGCGTCATCCATTCCGACGCCGACGGCCTGAGCGGACTCATCGTCGATAAATTCGCCGAAGTGTTGAGCGTGCAGGTGCATTCCCTCGGCATTTGGCGCCGGCTCCCTACTCTTCTCAGCCGCCTGCATGCGCGACTTGGCACCACCAAAACCCTTATCGATGTCGATCCGGGCGTGGCCCGTAACGAAGGCATCCGGGTCGAGGAGCACAAGTCCGACCGGGTGGCGTCCACCAAGATCCGCGAGCACGGAATTCGCTACGAGGTGAACTTCGAGACCGGCCACAAGACCGGCTTCTTCTGCGATCAGCGGGAGAATCGCCGCCGTCTCGGCCAGTGGGTTCGCGGCAAGAGTGTGCTCGATCTCTGCTGCTATTCGGGCGGGTTCGCCATCACCGCCAAGCAGCTGGGTGGCGCCACCGAGGTTACCGGCGTGGACCTCGATGAGGCCGCCATCGCGTCGGCGAAACGG
>JANXMD010000175.1 GCA_025354845.1 Verrucomicrobiota bacterium
CAGGGATGCTCGACCGCGGAAATCCAAATCTCCCCCTCGGTGCGACGGGCGAGGTGGTGGATTAGGGCATTGTTGGATTCCGTGGCGCCCGAGGTCCAGATCAGATCGTCGGGCCGGCAGCCGATCCATCCGGCGAGCTGCTCGCGGGCGTTGTCCAATGCCGTGCTCGCTCGGCGCCCCAATCGATGCAGGCTCGAAGGGTTTGCCGGAAGACTCTCCACGGCCTCCAGCCAGGCGGCGCGGGCGGCGGCCGAGACCGGATAGGTGGCGTTGTGGTCAAAATACGGCACGGCTGGATCCTGCTTCAGGGCTTCGGTTTGGGCGAGAATTCTGATGGCGCCGCCCGCGGGCTTCCGTAGCGTCACCGCGTTCACGCATGAGCCAGATCGAAACTCAATTGTACAGACGGGCCACCTTCGTGACCCAACTGCCGGTTTCGCATCTGTATTCGCCCTCGCATTGCTGGTTGTCGCGGTCGGGTGAGGGGATCTGGCGCGTGGGTTTTACCAAATTCGCCCTGCGCATGCTGGGCGAGTTGGTGGATGTGCAATTCGAAGCCAAGGAAGGCGCCCCGGTCCGACCGGGAGACGTTCTCGGCGCGATCGAAGGGTTCAAAGCCCTGTCCGATTTGTACTGTGTGGGCACCGGTCACTTCCTGGGCGGGAATCCGGAACTGCGTGTGGATCTCGACCGACTGGCCCGGTCGCCGTACGTCGAGGGCTGGCTGTATTCCTTTGAAGGCGAACCCGATCCCAGGTGTCTGGATCTCGCCGGCTACCGAGGGGTGCTGGATACGACCATTGACCGGATCCTGGAGAAGCAGAAGGCTGAGGAAACTGCTGAATGAGCACGAGTGTTTCGAATGCACCGGCCCCACGGGGTGCGAAATTGCCTGCCCGGTACTTCATGATCGGCGGCTTTCTCGGCGCGGGACAGACCACGGCGGTGGCCGCACTCGCCCAGCGCCTAGTCGCGCAGGGACACCGGGTCGGCCTGATCACGAATGACCAGGGCAGTCACCTGGTGGACACCGCCATGCTCCGCGCGCGCGGTTTTGCCACGGAGGAAATTCCCGGTGGCTGTTTTTGCTGCCGGTTCCATTCCCTCGTGGATGCGGCGGCCCGACTGGACGCCAGCTCTCGCCCGGACGCCTTCGTGGCCGAGCCGGTCGGCAGTTGCACCGATCTGGTCGCAACGGTGACCTATCCGCTTCGCCGCATTTACGGCGACCGGTTTCGCATCGCTCCGTTGAGCGTGTTGATCGATCCGGTCCGTGCCGAGCAGGTCTTCGGGTTGACGCCGTCTCGCAAGTTTTCTGACAAAGTTCTCTACATCTGGCTCAAGCAGGCCGAAGAGGCGGATCTCTTGATTCTGGCCAAGGTGGACCTTCTGGACGCCGCCCGACGGGAGCGATTGGAGAGCCGTCTGCGGGAGGAATTCCCTGGAAAAGAATTGCTCGGCGTTTCCGCGCGGACGGGGGAGGGGATCGACGTCTGGTTTGCCCGACTCGAATTCGGAACCCAGGAAGCGCGGCCGGTCATGGCGGTGGACTACGATCTCTATGCCGAAGGCGAGGCTCTGTTGGGCTGGCTCAATGCGACCGTCAATGTGTCTTCCGCGTCGGCCTTTGATCCCAACGAGCTGCTCCGCGGATTCGCGGCCTCCATTTGCCATCGGCTCGAGGGCGCCGAGATTGCGCACCTGAAAATCA
The DNA here is from genome assembly GCA_025354845.1 of Verrucomicrobiota bacterium. Taxonomy (GTDB): domain Bacteria; phylum Verrucomicrobiota; class Verrucomicrobiia; order Limisphaerales; family UBA9464; genus CAIVQB01. Next base: position 1,712 of record JANXMD010000175.1, read on the forward strand.
CCTTCACCCCCGATGAAGGCTTGGGCGACATTGCGGCGGTCAGCTTGGTCCGCAGCGATTTCATCCCCGAACTCTCGCTCATTCTGGACGGTCCGGCGACCCGCGGGCAGATGATTGTGAACGTTCGCGCGGAGGCGGATCCGAACCGGCTGCGGGCTGCGGTGGAAGCGGCCGTTGCGGGGCTCGGAGGGCTTCAAGGCGGGGTGAGCGGCAGGTTGGAACATGCCGAACAGTTCCGTCCTGGACGTCCGACGCCCACACATCGGGATGCGGCTTTTGAAGTGACCCCTGGATGAACCTGGTCTCCCCAACCCCCGCCCCGGCGATCCTTTACTGCCACTGCCGTTACGCGCAGGTGGTGCCGCCCGAAGTGAAGTCCGCGGTGCTGGAACAGTTGTGTGCTTCCGGGCTGCCGTTTGAGGCGGTGCCGGATTTGTGCGAGCTGTCGGCGCGTCGCGATCCATCCCTGCAACGTCTCGCTGCGGCCGGACCGGTCAAGATCGCGGCCTGTTTTCCCCGTGCGGTGAAATGGTTGTTTGCCGCCGCCGGCGCGCCGTTGTCTGCAGCGTCGACCGAGGTGTTGAACATGCGGGTGCAAACGGCGGCCGAAGTGGCCACCGGGTTGCTGTCGGCGCCACTTACCCCCAATCTTCCCGCCGGCAAAGCCGTGCCGGCCGATGCACCCAAGCCGGCAACGCCGGACGCATCGACCGAAACCTAAGCGGCACACCCGTTGTCCTACTCTTCACATCCATGGCTCTGACCGACATTCCATTGCGCGTGGTTCTGTATGAAGGTGAAGGCGCGACGGTGCTGGATTCCGTCGAACGCCTGCAGTCCGTGCGCGACCTGCTCGAAGCTGGATTCGGCGTCACCCGCGCAGGAGCCGCTCGGCCCGTGGCGCCCGCAGATCAAAGTCCGCTGTTGGTGCTCGGACGCTGGGAGGGAGCAGTACCGGCTGGTGAGGTCGCCGGAACGCGACTTCACTGGGGTGCACTCGGCGAGGTTCCTGCGGTGCAGCAGGCGGAGTCGGCGCGGACCCAGGTGTCCGCCCCGGCGCCCGGCGCCTGGAAACCCTGGTTCCCGGTGATCGACTACGACCGCTGCACCAACTGCATGCAGTGTCTCAGCTTCTGCCTGTTCGGCGTATACGGCGTGGATGAGAGCAAAAAAATCCAGGTCCAGAACAACGACCAGTGCAAGACGAACTGCCCTGCCTGTTCTCGGGTGTGTCCCGAGGCGGCCATTCTTTTTCCCAAATACAAAGCGGGGCCGATCAACGGCGATCTGGTCAGCGATTCGGACCTCAACCGTGAGAAGATGAAGATCGACATCTCCGCGCTGCTCGGCGGAGACGTGTATTCGATGCTGCGCACCCGCAGTGACCGCGCCAAGTCGCGCTTCTCCAAGGAACGGGACTCCGACAAGGCGCTCGCCGAACGGCAGAAATGTCTGATCAAACTTTCGGAACTAGCGGCGGACATTCCCCCCGAGGTGTTGATGAGCCTGCCTTCCCCAGAAGAGATCGCCCGCAAGGCCGAGGCGGCGTCGGCACGCGCCGCAGCACTCACCGGCAGGGGATCCCCGGCCACGACCTGACCCGACATGCTTCCTGCCCTCGTCTACCGCACTCTCCGCACCGCACGTCCCAAGTGCCTCCACAAGTTCGCCTGGAACTTCGGGGTGAAAGGCTTGGTATCCGTGGAGAAGTTCAAGCGACGCATCCGTCGCGGTGAGTACTTCCCTCCGTTCCTGTACCTGTCGATCCTCAACTCCTGCAACCTCCGCTGCCAGGGCTGTTGGGTCGACGTGGAGGCCGAACGGCATGAGCTCGATCTTGACGTCCTGAATCGCACCATCGAAGGGGCCAAGGCGCAGGGAAATTCGTTCTTCGGCATCCTTGGCGGCGAGCCCTTCATGCACTCCCAGCTGATGGACCTGCTGGCGGCGCATCCGGACTGCTATTTCCAGGTCTTCACCAACGGTCAGTTCATCACCGAGAAGGTGGCGTCACGGTTGGCCGCGATGGGGAACGTGACGCCTCTCATCTCCATTGAAGGCCGCGACCTCACCAGCGATGAACGTCGCGGCAATAAGGACGTGTTGAACCGGACCCTGCGTGGCCTCGACCACTGTCTGAAGGCGGGATTGCTGACCGGAGTGGCCACCAGCGTGTGCCAGACCAACATTGGTGAACTCCTCACCGAGGGCTGGCTTCGCGAGCTGGTATCACGCGGGGTGCATTACGTCTGGTACCACACGTACCGTCCAGTGGGACCCAAGATGAATCCCGCCCTGGCCCTGCGCCCCGAGCAGTTGGTCGAAGTTCGGAAGTTTGTCGTCGAGATGCGCTCGCGGGTGCCGATTGCGATCATCGACGCCTATTACGATCACCGCGGACAGGCCCTGTGTCCCATGTCCACCGGCATCAGCCATCACGTGGGACCGACCGGCGGGATCGAGCCCTGTCCGATCATTCAATTTGCCGCCGAGAACATCCGCGACCCGCGCGGTATCGGCATCACTATGCGCGACTCGGCCTTCCTCAAGGATTTCCGTGAACTCAGCGCCCGGCATACGCGCGGCTGCGTGGTGCTGGAGCGGCCGGACTTGGTGAAGGAAATCGTGGTCAAACACGGCGCACGCGACACCACGCTGCGCGGCACTGCGATGGCGGAATTGGACGCCATGACCCCTCGTTTCAGCCAATGGCTGCCAGGTGAAGAGGTGCCCGAACGCCATTGGATGTACCGCCTTTCCAAGAAATTCTGGTTTTCAGATTTTGGCGCCTACCGCGATACTGCCCAGGACGCCGAAGGCCGCGCCCGCAAGCTCCGTCAGCAATTGCAGCCCGTCCCTAACGGAATCTCATCCTCGACCCAGCCATGACCGCGACGCCCATCCAGTTCACTCCCAGCGCGCCTATCGGTCTGCCGCGACTGGTACCGCAACAGAAGTGGCGTCCCGCAAAGAAAAACATCCCGCCGACCGTCGTGTTGCGGCAGCACATCCTGCACGCCGTTCGCGAGTACGTTGCCCAACACAAGCCCGTGCCGCCGCTGCCGTCTCCGGACCTGAAGGTGCACGCCGACAAGCTGGTGGCGACGCTGGGATGCGAGCCGATCTACCGCGATTTCATCGGGGTGCTGCTGAACAACGAGATGTGGCGCGAGCAACTCGCCGGCGTTCCGTTTGAACGGCGATTGCTCCTGCTTCCGAAGTGCCTGCGCGTCGAGGCGAAGTGTCCTGCGCCCTTCGATGAATTCGGTCTGCTGTGCAAGCAGTGCGGGCTGTGTTCGATTCAGGATCTCACCGCCGAGGCCGAGCGCCTGGGCTACGCCGTGCTGGTGGCCGAGGGATCTGCCATCGTCATGAGCCTTATCCAAACCGGCAAGATCGAGGCGATCGTCGGGGTGAGTTGCCTCAGCGTCTTGGAACGCGCCTTCCCGTACATGGAGGCCGCAGCGATTCCCGGTGTTGCCGTGCCGCTTCTCCAGGACGATTGCATCGACACCAACGTCGATCTGGATTGGGTGTGGGAATACATCCATCTCACCGCCGACGATCGGACCCGCCGTCTCGATCTGGGACGCCTCCGCGATGAGGTGGACTTCTGGTTTTCGCCCGCGTCGCTTGACCTCATCCTAGGCGCCGCCCAAGGCGAGACCGAGCAGATCGCACGACAGTGGCTGATGCGCGGCGGTAAACGCTGGCGCCCGTTCCTGACCGTCTCAGCCTATCAGGCCCTCAGCGGCAAAGCGGATGCCGACCTTCCCGCCGATCTTCGCAAGGTGGCGGTGGCGGTCGAGTGCTTCCACAAGGCGTCGCTGATCCACGACGACATCCAGGACAACGACCGCGTCCGGTACGGCGAAAAGACGCTGCACGAGGAGCACGGGGTGGCGGTGGCCCTCAATGTGGGCGATCTGCTGATTGGCGAAGGCTATCGGTTGCTCGCGGCCTGCAAGGCTTCGTCCGAGACCCGGGCGGAAATGGTTCGGGTGGCCTCCGAG
>JANXMD010000180.1 GCA_025354845.1 Verrucomicrobiota bacterium
GCCAGTCGACCCAGCAGGTTCAATTCCTCGACGTCGAAGAAACCGGGGACTTCGGCGTAGAGATTGAGGACACCCACCGTTGCGCCGCCGACCTTCAGTGGAAACCCGCCTGAGGAGCGATATCCGCGCTGCATGGCCGCCTCCCGAAAGGGACGATAGTTTGGGTCATTCTCGATGTCGTTGCAAAGGGCGGGCAGGCCGGTGAGGAGGCAACGGCCGCACGGTCCGTTGGAGCGGGACGGATCCTTGAGGTCGATGTTCACCTGATCGGCATAACCCTCCGAGACTCCTGCCGACGCAACGGGCGCCAGCACCCGCGTGTCGGGATTCAGCAGTCCCACCCACGCCATGCGAAACCGGCCTTCGGTCACGATGAGTTCACAAGCCGCCTGGAGCATGGCCTGGGTATCACGCTCACGGACGATGCACTCGTTGACCTCGCTCAGAACCGCATGGATGCGATTGAGCTGGCGGACCCGATCCCGCTCCAATTGAAGTGCCAAGCCGGCCTGGCGTTCCTTGCTGATGTCGCTGATCGATCCGCTCAACCGAATCGGCCGTCCCCCGGCGTCGCGCTCCACCGCGGCGCGGGATCGTACCCAGAGATAGGTGCCATCCTTGCACCGCAATCGCATCTCAACCGCGAAGGGATCACCTGTGTGAAACGCCGCGTCGACAGTCTTCCAGACGGCAGCGTCGTCATCTGGGTGAATCAGGGTGCGGATGGTATTGATGTGGGACTTCAGATCCCCCTGGTCGTATCCCAGGAGCTCCAGCCAGCGGGGAGATAGATAGTCCTCGCCGGACTCCACGTTCCATTCCCACATCCCGTCTTGGGTTCCGCGTTCTGCACGCCGGTAGCGTGCTTCACTTTCCCGAAGAGATACTTCTGCGGCCTTGCGTGCGGTGACGTCGTGGCAATTGACCACAATGCCCCCCACGGCTGGATTTGAAATGTGATTGCTGCCGGTGCCCTCCATCCAGCGAAACCCACCCTCTGCGTTGCGGATTCGCAACTGCCAGAGTGTCACGGCGCCCGGCGTATCGAGGCACTCCTTGAACGAGGCCTCCGCCGCCGGCAGATCCTCGGGCCAGACGATCTCGAGGAGGCTGCGATCCAGCCAGTCGCGTGTCCGCAGTCCCAGGATCCTTTCAAACGCGGGACTGAGATACCTCAGAAATCCCTCGGGGGAAATCAGGGCGATGATGTCCGCGGAGTTTTCGATGAGTAATCGAAACCGCGCCTCCTCCATCCCGAAGCTGGTCTCCAAGGGCATTAGGAAATTGAGACTCCTTCAAGGTCGAAGCATTGGGAATGGGGTGGCAAGCGGGAATTCGCTCCCTGGAATCCTAATGTCCTCGCGAAGGCCGCCCCGGTTTCCTCATTTTTCCTTTGCCCCAATCCGAAGTTTTTGAGGGTCATAAGGAATGACGATCTCCCGGGCCCTTCTTGCCTCCTCGCTTCTGGCTGCTGCGGTGGCCTCGGCCGCGGAATTCAAGCTGAACGGGAAGCGCTTTGTGGTGCCTGATGGATTCGTGGTGGAATGCGTGGCGACTTCAGCCCAGGTGCCTCATCCGGTCAGCGCCAGCTTCGATGACAAGGGCCGCCTCTACGTGACCGATTCCTCCGGGTCGAACGCCAAACCCGACGAGCAACTGAAGGATCCCCAGGCGCGCATCGTGCGACTGGAGGATGCCGACGGCAACGGGACCTTCGACAAGGTCTCGGTGTTCGCCGACAAGGTCATGTTCCCGCAAGGCTGTCTCTGGCACGACGGCTCGGTCTATGTGGCTGGGCCTCCGAGCATCTGGCGGTTCACGGATGCGGATGGCGACGGGGTCGCAGAAAAGCGGGAAGAGTGGTTCAAGGGCGGCACGCTGACCGGCTGCGCCAATGACATTCATGGGCCTTACCTCGGCCCCGAAGGCTTCATTTATTGGACCAAGGGCGCCTTCGCCGAGCAGACCCACACTCTCGGCAATGGCCGAATCCTGAAGGACAAGGCGGCCCACATTCTGCGCATGAAGCCCGATGGCTCGGGTTTGGAATCGATCATGGCGGGCGGCATGGACAATCCGGTGGAGATTACCTTCACGCCGGATGGAGAAACCCTGTTCAGCAGCACGTTCATTGATTTCTCGCAGCCGGGTTTTCGAGACGGCATCGGGCACGCGGTGTACGGCGGCGTGTTCGGTAAGGTGAACGACGTGCTCGACGACGGTCGCGTGAAGCGGACCGGGCCGGAACTTTTCCATCCGTTTTATCAGGCCGGACCGGCGGCGGAATGTGGATTGACCCGCTACGACGGTGCGGCATTCGGGCCGGAATACCGCGGCAACCTCTTTGCCACCACGTTCAATCTGCACAAGGTGACCCGTCACGTCCTGCGTAAGGAAGGAGCCACCTTCGCGAGCACCGACAGCGATTTTCTGGTGTGCGACGACGTGGATTTCCATCCTACCGATGTGCTGCCGGACGCCGACGGCAGCCTGCTGGTGGTGGATACCGGTGGGTGGTATCGCCTCTGCTGTCCGAGCTCCCAGCTGGCGAAGCCGGACGTGTTGGGCGCGATTTACCGGGTTCGTCGCGCCGACGCGCCGAAGGGGAAGGCGGCCAATCCCGACTATGCGCGTCTCACCGCACCGCCCGCGGTGGAACTGCCCGATCTCGACGGGAAGTTCGATTCGGAATTGTGGAAGGCACAGTCTGATCCGGCGTTGTGGACCTCACCGGCGCTGGTGGCCGAGATGAAAAAGATTTCCGGAGACCCCGAGGCGATGCATGGGGCGCGGCGCGTGGCGACGGCGGCCGGCCGGGACAAGAAGCGGGAGGTCATTCCGCAGTTGCTTGCCGCTGCTGGACAGACGTCCGACGCCTTCCTGACTCACAGCCTGATTTTCGCGCTGATCGAGATCGCGGATCCGGCCACCACCCGCGCCGGATTGAAGCATGGCACCGATCGCACCCATCGCGCCGCGCTGATCGCGCTCGACCAGATGGACGGGTCCGATCTCAAGGCGGGTGAAGTGCTGCCCTATCTCACCGCCGCCGACACCGAGCTGAAGTCGGCCGCCGGCTGGGTGGTGGGACGGCATCCGGAATGGGGTGGGGACCTGGCCGGCTGGTTCCGGTCCGAACTGCAGAAGCCCGCGGTGTCTGCGGGAGAGCTGGCCGGAATGCACGCCCAGCTTCCAGTCCTCACCGGATCGGCTCCGGGACGCTCCTTCCTGGCCGAAGTGACGCTCGAGCCCGGTTTTTCCGCGGCGAGCCGCGTTGCCGCGTTCGGTTTGATGGCCGACGCCGGACTCAAGGAAGTCCCGGTGAGCTGGACTAACTCGGTTCGCCTCACACTCCAGAAGGGCGCGGCCATGGTGACGGGGAACTCCGGTTCCGGGGGCAAGCCTCCGATATTCCTCGCCGCCGCGGTCCAGGCGGCCCGGCCGATCCAGGGTGATGCGCAGATTCAGGCCTCGCTGGGGCGGATCGCCGCGCAGTCCGGTTTGCCGGACGAGCTGCGACTGCAGGCGCTGGCGTCGCTCCCCGCTTCCCGGACGCTGTCCGCAGGCGAAGTGACCTTCCTGGTGGAACTGCTGTCGCCCTCCCGTCCGCCCTCCATCCGATCCGGTGCCGCCGGCGTGCTGGGCCGGGCCCATTCGGAGGGAAGTGCCCGGGAGGCGGTGGTTGCCGCACTCAAGACGGCGGGTCCTTTGGAACTGAGTCGGCTGCTCGGTGCCTTGGATGCCGGCGGGGACGAGGCGCTGGGCGCGGCGGCGGTGGCGGCGCTGCGCGATTCCAGGAGCGCGAAGGCTCTCCATCCCACTCAAATTCAACCGCACTTCACCAAGTTCCCTGAAGCCACGCAGAAGCTCGTGGGCGACTTCCTGGCAACTCTCAATGCCGACGCTTCCAAGCAGGCGGCGCGACTGGAGGGGTTGCTGAGCGAACTGCATGGACTCACTCCAGACGTGCGTCGCGGGCAAGGGGTGTTTAACGGCAGCAAGGCCTCGTGCTCGGCCTGTCATCGGATCGGATATCTCGGGGGCAATGTCGGACCCGAGCTGACCAAGATCGGTGAGGTTCGGACCGAACGGGATTTGCTGGAGAGCATTGTGTACCCCAGCGCCAGCTTCGTCCGCAGCTTTGAGCCGACCACCCTCCTGTTGAAGGATGGCGAGCAGGTCAACGGCATCGTGCGCCGGGAAACCGCGGAGGAATATGTGGTCACCGTGGGGCCGGCGGCCGACCAGCATGTGCGTCGTTCGGACGTCACGGAGACCCGGCCGGGGCTAATCAGCGTCATGCCCGCGGGACTTGAGGAGCAGTTGAGCCGCCAGGAACTGGCCGACCTGCTGCACTTCGTGAAGACCGTCCGCTGGCGGTGAAAGCAGTGGCGGAGGCGGGTTGAAAGGTTAAAACGCTAAAGGGTTGAAAGGGGATTCGTGCAAGCGCGCGCCTGTGCGGAAGCCGTAACCCAATCCTTCCTGTTCACCACTGTGAGTGGCGGGGTTCGCGACGAAGCGGGGTGAAAAGGTGGGATGGCACCCTCGCCAAACGAAAACCCCCTCGGGCTTGTGGCCGAGGGGGTTCGCGGAAATCAGTAGTCGCTCTCGGGCTCAAGAGGCGGGCGGACGCCGTATTTCTTCTTGAGCGCCTCGACCTGAGCCAAGGGCTTCATACCGCCGGTGCAGGTGGGGTCGCTGAGCGACGCCGCGGCGGCCATCACGCCGGTGAGCAGGCAGCGCTGAAGCTCCCAGCCCTCATGCAGGCCGAGGAGTACGCCCGCGCAGAACGCGTCGCCCGCGCCCGCGGTGCCGGCGATGTGCTTGTCTGGAACCTTGAGCGAAGGCTGCCAATGGTCCTTGCCGTCGCGGGTCCGGGCAAAGCAGCCCTCGGGGAAATGGATGACAACCAGCTCCTTCACGCCGTGCTGCAGGATCGCGCCGGAGGCGTGGCGGAGGGAAACGGTGTCGAGCACGCCTTCCTTGCGGATGCGGAAGCCGGTTACCTGGCCGGCTTCGTATTCGTTCATGATCGCGTAGTCGCAATGCTTGAGCGCGGGGACCACCACGGCCTTGAAGCGGTCACTGGCCTCGCTGACGACGTCGATGCTGGTCTTGATGCCGGCAGCCTGTGCGGCGGCGAGGAGCTTCGAGGCGGGCGTGAGGCCCTCCTTGTTCACCGCGTCGAGCTTGTCGAGGAGGAGCAGGTAGCCGAGATGAAAGATGCGCGCCTTGACCTTCGAGAAGTCGATGTCCTTGGCGTCCCAGAGCGCGTTGGCGCCGCGGGAATGGAAGAAGGTGCGCTTGCCGGTGGACTGCACCGTCATCACGTCCGTAAAGCTGGTGTTCGCCTCGGCCGTGGTTTTGAGCAGCCGGGTATCGATCTTGTGCTTGGCGCAATCCGCGATGATGGATTCACCCAAGGCGTCCTTGCCGACGAGGCCGGCGCCGCTCAGCGGGAACTCAACCCCAAGTTTGGAGAGATCGAGCAGGACATTGTAGGGCGAGCCGCCTGTGCCCTGATGCTGGGACTTGATGTTGGCCAGCTGCTCGGCGGCTGGGTAGGTGTCGATGAGCTTGACCTGATCGATGATCCAATTGCCCGCGGCCATGATGCCGGAACGTTTGGATGCTGCGCTTGCTTTCATGCGTATAGGGACGGGTACGCGGCGCTGGGGAAACCCGGAGGCGTTCGCGGTGGTAGGAGGCTAGAGCATCCGGGGCTCGGTGTCTCTAACGAATTGAACCAGCAGGGCGGTTCCTGCTGCCTTGGGAGTCGGACGGGCTATCCCTTTTCAGCACGGTTTTTGGGGCTTTTTGCCCCGGTTTGGAGACTCCGGAAGCCCTCAAGGTCTCCCGCTACCTGCAGGCGGGCAATCCCTGCCGAAGCGTGGCCCAGGGAGCCTCCTGCGAGACGTCCACGGTCCCCGGATCGGGCGCGTCCGCGGGGGAGAGCATGGCCAGGAAGATCACCGGTTCCGGATGGGGGTTGTAGGTGCCGTGGACTTCGCCCTTGGGGATCAGCACCATCTCGCCCGCAGTCAGCAGGCGTCGTTCGGTGCCGCACCACTGTTCTGCCCGGCCGGACAGGATGTAGATGATCTCTTCCCGGTGCGGATGATGATGGAACGGATGGCAGCGTTCCGGGTCGAGCGTGGCGCGCACCAACAGGAGCTGGTCGCAGGGGACCATGTCCGGTCGCGACAGCCAGGTGTTGAGGGTGAAGGCCGTGGATTCGGCAACCACGTCGTTTGCGGTGACAAAACGGCGTTGAGGAAGATCGGTCATGGGGGGGGCTGGGACGCGGCGGCTGCCTCCCGTTGGAGGATCTCCCGCAGGGCGAGGACGTCGAGCTGGTCCTTGTCCCTAAAGGAGTGGCGTTTGAGCTCGATCAGGTCGGAGGGAGCAAGAAAGCGAATGTGGACGCCTTGAGTCTCAAAGGAGCGCGCCCGGGAACTGAAATCTCCCAACGTGTGGCCGCGCATCAGGGTGAACACATCCAAGTCAAAGTCTTCGGAGATTCGGATGGAACCCTCCTGCGCGACGAATTCCTCCGGCCGGAGCTCCCTCGCCCAACCCTCACCCCAGAGGACCAGATACCCCAAAAGTCGTTTGATGTTCTCCGGGTAATTCGAGACCAGGATATCGAGATCCTGAGTCACTCGGGCGTAGCCATTGAGGATGACCGCGACACCACCCACTACGGCGAAATCAACTTCCGCCCGGGTGAGGCCGACCAACAACCCTTCGTACTGGGAAAGGGTCTGGTCCGGGTTCGGAGAGGGGTTCATGGGCGAATTTCCGAATGAACGACAGCAGAGCCTCGTTGTTGCGCAACAGTTCGGATCCGGTGCGGGGCGAAGCGCGGCCGACCCGACGCCGAATCGGCTGCTGCATGGGTTCCGGGACTGGATCCATGAATGGCAACGTAAGGCGGAACAAGGGACCCCGTCAAACGCCCTTCCGAAGGCCGTTCCATGGCGCTTCGGCGCTGACATCCACCGCGAACGGGCCCGGGTACACGGCCGGGGACAGGATGGCCAAGATGACCGCGTCCTTCGCCGTTGGATTGAAGGTGGCGTGCACCACTCCCTTGGGGATGAAGGCCACCTCGCCTGGTTTCAAAACCCGCTTTTCCTGCTCGACCCATTGTTCCACTTCGCCCTCGAGGACGTAGATGGCTTCTTCCAGTTCGGGGTGCGTGTGGAAGGGGTGTCCTTCGCCGCCAGGGAGCACGGCCCGGCAGATCTGCAAATCCTTCGCCTGACAGACCTCCGCGTGACAGAGCCAGTAGTTGGTTCGGCCCTTGAAGTCCTCCTTCAGGGCCTCGGCAGTGGTGATGAATCGGAGCGGCGTGCTCATGACGGCGGGTGCAGGGGTGGCTACTTCTTCCGCTTCGCAAAGGCCTTCGCGCCGGGGGCCTTGAGGCTCTTAAACTCGCGGGTGAGGTTGGTGAGCGACGCCTCGACGCCCATGCGTTCCAGGGAGCTGGCGCCCACGAAGCCGACGGCGTCGGTGGCCTTCATGACCCGATCGGCATCCTGCGGCGTGTTGATCGGCCCGCCGTGGCAGAGATAGAAGATGTCTTTCCGGACGCGGTTGGCGGCGTCGATGATTTCCTGAGTGCGCTTTATGGTAAAGTCCCAGCTCACGACGGACTTGGTCACTCCAATGCTGCCACCGACCGTGGTGCCCACGTGCGCAATGATCGCATCGGCGCCGGCCTTGGCCATCTCGACGGCCTCCTCGGGCGACCCGACATAAACCACGGAGAAAAGGTCCATCTTTCGGGCGAGGGCGATCATCTCGTATTCCTTCGTCACGCTCATGCCGGTCTCCTCCAGCACGCCGCGGAAATGCCCGTCCACAATAGTGTGGGTGGGGAAGTTGTTCACGCCGCTGAAGCCCATGTCCTTCACCTGGCCGAGCCAGTGCCACATGCGGCGACGGGGATCGGTGGCGTGGACGCCGCAGATCACCGGGCATTCCTCCACCACAGGTAGGACTTCGTACTCACCGATCTCCATGGCGATGGCGTTGGCGTCGCCGTACGCCATCATGCCGCAGGTGGATCCGTGACCCATCATGCGGAAGCGACCTGAATTGTAGATGATGATGAGATCGGCACCGCCCCTCTCGATAAACTTCGCGCTGATGCCGGTGCCGGCGCCGGCGGCGATGATGGCGTCGCCCTTCTTGAGCGTGTCCATCAGACGCTCGCGGACTTCTTTGCGAGTGTACGGATTTCCTTTGCCGGTCCAGGGATTGGGCATGGGATCAGGGGATGAAAAATAATTGAGACTGCGGTTCGTGTGATCGCGGACCGGGAGAGGTTACGGCAACGTCCCACTTGAAGGCGACCCCCAAACTTCGTGTGCAACAATCCACTCGGTCCGTGTAACGGGACCCGAACCGGCACCGAGAGACGGTGGGCGGTAGACTTGGTGGGGTCAGCGGAAGGTGACCGTCAACGCGGACAGGTCATCGTCCAAGGGAAGGAAGCGGGTCCGGTCCATGGCGCGGGCGAGGAGGTCGGAGGGATCGGTCCATCGATGTGCGGTCAGTTCTCGCTCGAAGTCGGTCAACGTGGCCACGCGATCGTCATTGCCGATGAGTTCGTACACGCCGTCGCTGATCAAGTGCAGCACCGCCCCGGCGGGGACAAGGGCCTCGCTTGCGGTGAACCGGGCCTCGGGAAGGAATCCGATGGGGGGGCCGTGGGTGCGAAGTGCCGTAAACGGGGACTGTGGCGGCAACAGGAAGGCGGGAGGATGACCGCCGCTGGCGAATCGCAGCGTGCGGGTGCGCCGATCAAACACGCCGTACCACATGGTGAAGTACTGGCCGCGATTGGCTTCCATCGGGAAGGCGCGATTGAGGCCGTTGAGCACCGAATCCGGTTCGCCGAAATCGACGCCCATCTGGGTTCGAGCTCGCAGCGCGTTCATCACACTGACTGACAGCAGCGCGCTGCCGACGCCATGACCGCAGACGTCGAGCAGGTACATCACGAAGCGGTGCTCATCGAGCCAGTGAAATCCAAAGGCGTCACCGCCGAGTTCCGAGGAAGGCTGGAACACGGAGGCGGTGCGGACCAGGGCGCCTTCGATCGGCGCAGGGAGGAGCGATCGGACGTAGTCGGAGGCTTCGCGGATGTCGTTGGCGAGACGTTGTTGGCTGGCGCCGATCTTCTGATTGGCCTCGCGCAGCGCGCGGTTGGTGCCGACAAACTCGCGCGCCAGGTGCATCGAGGCGGCGACCACGAAGACAGTCATGCCGCCCGGATACAGCCACACCCCCCACAGCTCGTCGATCAGGACGGCCGGCAGCCAGCCAAAAAACTGGCACAGGTAGAACACCAGCAGCCCGCATCCGATGAGTACGGACCCGGGCCGTCGCGTTTGGTAGGCGCGGTGCGCGATGCGGAGCATTTCGCTGGCAACCAGCACGAGGAACACCAGGCTGAACAGTTGGAAGATTCCCGCCATCGCCTCGCTCGTCTGCCGTCCCTGCCACTGCCCCAAGATGAACACCACGCAGGCACCCCACAGGACGTAATATCGGCGCGCCACCCGTTCGGCGAACAGGTTGTACACCAGGCGCAGTCCGATCATGTAGTTGATCGACACCAGCGGAAGGCTCACCCAGCCAAAGGCGCTGGAATCGTCCCGGTTCCATTCCGCCAGAAGCACCTGGAGCACGCCGAATCCGGTGAACAAGGCCGTGTACGCATCGCTGAGCTTCCGTCGATCGCTCAGAAACAAGAACAGGTGCAGCATCGTGAAGGAGCCGAGAATACCGGCGAAGAGCAGCGAGACCGCGAGCGAGCGCCGGCTGTAGATCGCCGCGAGGCCCTGAGGGACCGGTTGGTTGCGCAAGTTCCGTTGGAATTGCTTCAGGCGGCTCGGATTTCGGAACACCTTGGAATCTTCGAGCAGCGCGGCTGCGGCAACCGGCGACTGGCGTGCCAGCAGGTCCAGTTGAGCTCCTGCGGTTTCGCGGACTCTGGGGACCGGATCAAAGGCGAAGACCGCCGCCAGGGCGGAGGCCACATGCGGGATCTGTCCGATGGTCGCGAGATCAATCGCGGCCATCTCGCGAATCCAGGGTTCCGGGTCGTGAAGCTCGGCCACCAGCGTCGTGGCGAAGACGTTGGTCGTCTCGCGGCTGGCATTGGTCGTGGCGATGCGAAACTTCAGATCACGTCGCTCGTCGTAACCGACTCGCAGGCCCTCCAGTATCACCCGCCCCCGGGGATCCAGAACTTCAAGGGTCAACGGTTGATTGGTTTGCCGAATGGCTAGCAGGAACCGGCCGTTTCCAGCAATTTCACTGCCGAATTGGGGAAGGGAGTTGGTGGGATTCTGCGGGTTCGGCCGACGGTGATCGTTCGGATCCGGGACCTCGTCGCTGGATTGTAGAATCAATGCGGAGCGCCCCAAGGTGCCGGTCCGCCCCGCCGCAAGCACCCTTCCCGAGGCGTCACGCAGACGGATCTGGGCCAGGTTGACGGGCTTGTCGTCGGCATCGACCACCAGTCCAGAGACGATCGCCGGATGGCTGAGCGCGGCAGGGGGAGGCGTCTCAAACGGAATGAATGAAGATCCTCCCTCAAGGTGTGCTTCGTCCGTCGAAGTGAGTCCTTTTGCAGTGTTGTCGAGCGACCAACGAGCGAGCAACCCGGGCGAAGGCACGGTGATCCGCTGGCGAAATGAGGCCGCGATCTGCTCTGGGGTGCGCGCCGTGTTCCAGACTCGGAACTCGGTCATCCCACCGGCGTGCGAGACGTTTGCATCGTCCCAGGTGCTCCGCCCGAGCAGCGCCTTCCCCTCCGGATTCAGGACTCCAAAACCCAAGGAAGACCCATGGCTCGCGATCAAGCGTCCGTTGAAAAACAGGCGCATGCCACCCGAGCCGGTGACCAGGGCGAGATGGCACCACTCGTTGGTCGAGAGGAGGCCGATGACGTGAAGGCCGGTGCGGTTGGTGCGGTCTTTCCAAACCTCTGCCATGAGGTTGGGTGAGGTGTGAAAGTGGGTGACGTTGACCGAATTGAACGCCGAACCGACGTCGAAGAATCGGGAATAACTCGTGAAGCGGTCGAATCGAATCCAACCCTCGACCGTGGTGTCCTGGAGTCCGTTGAACCGAGTGTTCGGCAGGTTGACCGTGGTATTGCTCCCGTTGAAGGCGAGCGCGGATCCGCCAAAGCCGGCAGAGGGTGATTGAGCCACCGCTGGCCAGGCCGACATACAAAACAGCATGCCGAGGAAGAGCCAGCCGCGTCGGGACATGTCGGACAGCGTGCCCGAACCGCGCGTCGAATGGCAATCGCGCTTGGACACCATCCTGGCCCGGTGATCGGGCGGTCAGTGACGCGGGCGGACGCGGCGGAGAAATTCGCGGGTGCGCGGGTGTACCGGATCGTCGAGCACTTGGTTCGGTGGGCCGACCTCCACCACTCGTCCGCCTTCGAAAAAGAGCACCCGGTCGGCAAAGTCACGGGCGAACTCCATCTCGTGGGTGATGATGAGCATGGTCATCCCGTCGGAACGGAGATCGTGCAGCACCGACAGGACCTCGCCACGGACCTCTGGATCGAGAGCGCTGGTCGGTTCATCGAAAAGCATGACCTTGGGCTTCATCGCCAGCGCGCGCGCAATGGCCACGCGTTGCTGCTGGCCGCCCGAAAGCTGTGCCGGTAGGAAGCCGGCGCGATCGTCCAGGCCTACCTTGCGCAAGAGCTCGCGAGCTTGCGCCTCGGCTTCATTCCGCGGCATGCGGAGTACGTGGAGAGGCCCTTCCATCACGTTTTCCAAGGCGGTGCGGTGGGGGAAGAGGTGGAATTGCTGGAAGACCATGCCGGAACGCATGCGCAACCGGCGCTGCGATTCCCGATCCAACCGGGCGCCCGCTTCGAGAGCCACACCGTCGATGGTAATACGACCGCCGTCGTGGGTTTCTAGCTGGTTGAGGCAACGCAGAAAGGTGCTCTTGCCGCAGCCGCTGGGACCGATCAGCACGACCGCCTCGGCCGCGGCCTGGAGGTGGTCGATGCCATCTAGCACGGTGAGGTCACCGAAGCGCTTGATGAGTCCGTCAACGTGAATCATGTCGGAGCCTTCGTTCCAGGTGTCGTGCCCCGAGGGACGCCGAGTAGCTCATGACGAAATAGATGCCCGCGGTCATCAGGCCGAGGCCCACATAGTCCCCGGTGTCGATGGCCCGGATCTGATACTGCTTGGTGAGTTCCACCAGCGCGATCACCGACACGATGGACGAGTCCTTGAACATCGCGATGAAGTCGTTGGTGATGCTGGGCAGGGAGATGCGCAGGGCTTGCGGCAAGAGGACGCGTCGCAGTGCGAGCGACCGGCTCATCCCCAACGCGGCGGCCGCCTCCGCCTGACCGCGTGGCACGGCGAGCAGACCGGCGCGGTAGTTCTCGGCCTCGTTGGCGGCGTAGTTCAATCCGAGCGACAGCACCGCCGCGACACCCGCCGGCAACCGCACGCCAAGCTGCTGGGCGAGTCCGAAGTAGAGAAAGTAAATCTGCAGCAGCAGCGGCGTGCCGCGAAAGACTTCGATGTAGGCGGTGGCCGCCCAGCGCAGGGGCGCGGGGCCGTCCAGCCGGCACAACGCGAGCACCAACCCCCACGTCACCGCCAGGATCATACCGCCGCAGGTCACCCAGACCGTGGTCACCGCGGCCCGCAGCAGGAGCGGTAGGTAGGTGGTCCATTCCCGCAACGC
Organism: Verrucomicrobiota bacterium; assembly: GCA_025354845.1. Lineage (GTDB taxonomy): Bacteria > Verrucomicrobiota > Verrucomicrobiia > Limisphaerales > UBA9464 > CAIVQB01. Next base: position 12,754 of record JANXMD010000180.1, read on the forward strand.
CGAGCGATGTTGCTCGCCGACCCGACCCTCCTCCTTCCACTCACCCAGCGCCGACTGATCCTCGTTCCAAAGGCCGTAACGCGAGTAGATCGTCTTCAGCGTGCCGTCGTGAAGAAGCTCCAGAAGGACCGGATCCAGCACGTCGAGCAGGGACACGTCCTGGTGTCGCACGGCGATGGCGTAGGCGCCGCGCGCGAACGGGGGACCGCCGGGGATCAGCTTGGTGTTGCCCGCTAGGTAGGTTTGCGCGATGGGACCGTCGGTCAGGACGGCATCCAGTCGGCCCACTTCCAGATCCCGGAAGTAGTTCACGTTGTCCTGATAGACCTTCATTTCCACCCCGGGCGCCGCCTCGACCAGATGTTGTGAGGTGGTTCCGGACAGCACTCCGATCCGCTTGCCCTTCATGCCGGTCAACGCGGCCACCGGGGGCGTTCCGACCCGCACCACCAACTGCTGGGCGAAGAAGTAATAGGGGCGGCCCATGGCCACCTTGGCGAGGTTCTCGGGGCTTCGTTCGAGGCCGGCCAGGATGAGGTCGATGGCCCCGCCTTGTTTCAGGGTGGGAATCAACATGTCCCAGTTGCCCTGAACAAATTCGCCCCGGAGTTTCAGCCGGCGGCAGAGCTCGTTGGCTAAATCCACCTCGAATCCGGTGAGCACGTCCGGTTGCCCGGGTGGATGGTAGATGTAGGGGGCTCCGCCTTCCGCGTCGTTTCCCCAGCGCAAGACCCCGCGGGATTGAAGCGCGGACCAGGCATTGGTGTCCTGGGCGATCCCGCTTCCCATCGCGAAGAGCCAGGTGGCGACGAGGAGCAGCCACTCGGGCCGACGCGGCGCTGCACGAGGGCGGCGTGCGGCGGTCGGCGAAATGGTTGCGAGGCGGTCCACGGTGACCGCAGTTCAGGCCCGCCGACCCCGGAATGACAAGGGAAAACAGAAACGCCGCCCGGTTGCGGGCGGCGTTGAAAACGACCGAAAATGGGTTCGGCTTACTTCGCGGCGGCGAAATGCGCAGCCACGGCGGTCCAATTGACGACGTTCCAAACCGCCTTGAGGTAGGCGGCGCGGAGGTTCTGGTACTTCAGGTAGTAGGCATGCTCCCAGACGTCGATGCCGAGGATGGCCTTGCCTTCACAGCCGGCGACGGCCTTGCCCATGAGAGGGTTGTCCTGGTTGGCGGTGGAGACGATCTCGAGCTTGCCGCCGTTGACGACCAGCCAAGCCCAACCCGAGCCGAAACGACCCACGCCCGCGGCTTCGAACTTTTCCTTGAAGGCATCGAAGCTTCCAAAGGAGGCGTTGATCGCCGTCGCCAAATCACCCGTGGGGGCGCCACCCGCGTTCGGGGCGAGGATGTTCCAGAAAAAGGTGTGATTCCAGTGCCCTCCACCGTTGTTGCGCACCGCGCCCCGGATGGCGTCGGGCACCGAGGCGATGTCGGACACAATGGCGTCCAGCGACTTGGACTCGAGCGCGGTGCCGGCGATGGCCTTGTTCAGGTTGGTGACGTAGGCGTTGTGATGCTTGCCGTGGTGGATGCCCATCGTCACGGCGTCGATGTGCGGCTCAAGGGCGTCCTGGGCGTAGGGAAGGGGGGCGAGTTCGAAGGCCATGGTGCGAAGGTCGATTGATTGAGATGAGTTGGACCGAGTGAGGCCGAAGGTAACGGGAGATCCTGTAGCCGCAAGGGGCGACGACTAGGGTAAATACGTAGAACCGGGATTCGTCGTCTGACAGCGGGATGTCGGGGAGTCACGACCTCCCTTCTCAGGGGGTGGACAAACCCCCTGCAAATCGGGAGACTCGACATCCGCTCTTTCGTTGCAATCCCGGGTCCATGCCCGGGACTGGGAGGAATCCCCAGGGAATGGCGGGTGTTTTCGGGCAGCCGTAGCCCGGAGGACGCGTGGTCGGCCGGGTGTTACGGCATCAATCTCAATCCAGTCCGGTTCAAGGACAGCAGGTCAAGCTCGTGATGAAAGCTCGTGTCATGAAGGGTGTCGGCGTCATTCCCCAGCGGCGTGAACTCGCGTTGGTAGATCATCCGGAGCCGTCGCTCGCCGGGGATCACCAGATCAAGGTGCGTACACTGGAGGTCGGGGTCTGCGGTACGGACCGCGAGATCTGCACCTTTGCCTACGGTCGTCCGCCGTCTGGCGACGACTACCTCCTGCTGGGCCACGAGTGCCTCGGCGAGGTCGTGGCGACCGGTTCCAAGGTGAGCGGCTTGAAACCCGGAGACCTGGTCGTGCCGAGTGTCCGCCGGCCGTGCGTGGATCCCACCTGCCGGCCGTGCCGGGAAGGGCGCCAGGATTTCTGCAAGACCTGGGAATTCACCGAGCGTGGCATCAACCAGCGCCACGGGTTCATGACCGAGTTCTTCGTCGAGGAGCAGGCCTACCTGACCCCGGTGCCTGCGTCCCTGCGCGAGCTCGCCGTCATGGCCGAGCCCCTGACCATTGCTGAAAAAGGCATGACCCAGGCCTGGCAGGTGCAAAAGCGCCTGAGCTGGGAGCATCCCAACACCGACGGCAAAGGCCGCGGCTACGGGCTCAATGCCGTGGTGCTCGGCGCGGGGCCCATCGGCCTGCTCGGTGCCATGAAGCTGCGGGTCGAGGGCTTCAACGTCTTCGTCTATTCCCGTTCCCCCAAGCCCAACTTCAAGGCGGAGATCGCCGAGGCCATCGGCGCGGAGTATATTTCCTCCAAGCTGGTCACCCCCGAGCAACTCGCCACCAGGGTGGGCAACATCGACTTGGTGTACGAGGCCGTCGGCGAGGGACATGTCAGCTTCGATCTGATGCGCGTCCTGGGAATCAACGGCATTTACATCTTCACCGGCATTCCGGCGGAGAAAGGGCCCATCCCAGTGTTTGCCGACAACCTGATGCGGAACATAACGCTGAAGAACCAGGCCGTGATCGGCACGGTCAATGCCAGCCCGGACGCCTTCAGCGAGGCAATTGCGGATCTAGGCGAGTTCCAGCGCCGTTGGCCCGCCGCCGTGAAGGCGCTGATCACCGGCCGTCACGCCATCGACGCTCATCGCGAGCTGTTGATGGGCAAGGCCACCGGCATCAAGAATGTCATCCGGTTTAGCTGAACCTCATTAGCACTCCGTCACCGCTTTCTAAAACCATGAGCAATCCCTGGCTGGACGTCTCGGTTCCCCTCGACAACGGCATGCACGGCTGGCCGGGCGATCCGCCGTTCTTCCGCGCCATGCACGCGGGCACCGCCAAGGGCGACGTGTGCAACGTCTCGACGCTGCATCTCAGCAGTCATGCCGGCACACACATGGACTCGCCGTTTCATTTCCTGCCCGGGACGCCGACCCTGGATAACATCCCTTTTGACGCTGTCATCGGTCCGGCCCGCGTGGTGCCGATCAAGCATCGCCAGGCGATTGGCGCCACCGAGCTCAAGAAGCTGAATCTCAAAAAGGGGGAGCGCATTCTGTTCAAGACCCGCAACTCGGCCGTGAGCTGGAAGAAGCCGGTGTTCGACCGCGACTTCATCTACATCGCCAAAGACGGTGCGCAGTACATCGTTGATCAGGGCATCCAGACGGTGGGCGTCGATTACCTGAGTGTGGGCGGCTTCTATAAGGACGGCGTGGCGACTCATCACATCCTGCTCGGTGCGCGCGTCTGGATCATCGAGGGCCTAAACCTCTCCAAGATCCAGCCCGGCGACTACGACCTGCTGTGCTTGCCGATCAAGCTGGCCCGCGGCGACGGCGCCCCGGCCCGCTGCCTGTTGCGCAAGCGATCCTGATCCGGGCGGCGCTCAGCGGAGCCACGTCGCCCGCAGCGCCCGCGTCAGCGCGAGGAGTCCCCATATCAATATCAGACCGCCCGAGAGGCGGTTGACCCATCGCATCCAGGCGGGCGTGATGGCATGACGCAGACCCGCGACGGTGCCGCTTAGAAACAGCCACCACGCGGCTGAACCCGTGAACACGCCGGCGATCCACACCGGAATCTCGACGCCACGGATTCGCGTGCCGATGCCGAATCCGGCGCATAAAGCCGCAAACGACAGGACTGTGGCCGGATTGGCCAGCGTGAGCAGCAGGGTGGAGAAAAAGGCACTCCCCAGATCCGACGCTGCGGGGGTTGTGGCCGGCGTGTCCGAGGGAACGCTGCGCCACGTGCGGACGCCCAGGCCGCAGAGGAACAACCCGCCCAAAATTCCCACCCAGCCAGACACCTTGAGCAACGCCTCACTGATTGCGCCCAGCCCCATCGCGGCCACCGTTCCGTAGAGCGCGTCTGCCACGGCGGCCCCGAGGCCAGTGGCCAGTCCGAGTGACCAGCCGCCCGCCAGCGCCCTCCGGATGCACAAAACGCCGATCGGTCCCACGGGCGCGGCGATAGAGACACCCACCAGGCAGCCTTGCAGGAAAGGAAATGGACTCATGAGCCGTTGCCGGTGAAGTCCACCCGATTTCGACCGCGGCGAAAAGTGCCGATCTGCACCTGTCTCATTGCACGCACAGGGCGGCCGCAGGCTTGAGTGGGAGCAAGCCGATTGCGGTAGGATGGATCGCGCACCTGCGGCGAGTTGGGGGGCATCGTTTTGCGTCCTGCCGTGGTGTTTGTGGGAGGGTTGCTTGTGAGATGTTATCGCCTCGGTCTGATCGCCTCGATGACGGTGTTCGCCGGGACTGGGCTGCGCGTCAGCGTCGCGGCTCCGGCCCACCCTCCGGCTCTCGTCGGTGAGCCGACGCCACCCCGTGAATTTGATCGCTGGCGGGATGGGATCGGACACGGACGATTGGTGGCGGAGGAATGCGCTTCGCGCGGATGGGGTGGCCGGCGACCGCTGATGATTTACTATCCTCCGGGATATCTGCCGTCGATTCGCTATCCCGTGCTCTACCTGTTGCACGGTATGGCGGACGACGAATCGGCATGGACCCGAAAAGGTGCGCTGGAGCCGATCCTCGATAACCTGTACGCCGAAGGACGCGTTGTCCCGATGGTGGTGATCATGCCGAACGTGCGGGCTTCCAGTGAGGTCCCGTTGGAAGCCGCCTGGGAGACCCAGACGAGTGCCTTCTCGGGATTTGGAACGGAACTCCTGAAATCGATCGTTCCGTTTGTGGAATCCCGGATCCCGGTGTTGTCAGATCGCGAGCATCGGGCCATCGCCGGCGTGGCCCGCGGGGCCGCGCAAGCGTTGTCCATCGCCTTCGAACATCCCGATCAATTCGGCTGGGTGGGCGTCTTCTCCCCCGCGGGCATCCAGGGATCGGAATTGCCGAAGCTCAATGGATCCGGGCTGTCTGGACCCCGATTTCGATTGCTGACACTTCGATCTTCCGAGACGGACCCACTGATCGATCTTTCGCGGGGACTCCACGACTCGCTGGATCGCCAACGGATTCCGCACGAATGGCAACTGGATCCTGGAGGACACACGTGGACCGTGTGGAAGCGGGATCTTTACCACGTCTCCCAGGTTCTGTTTCGATAGGCGCCTTCTAGGGCGGATTTACCGCGGAGGCGCGGAGACGCTGAGAACTTGAGAGGATTGAAAATCGGGGATGCGAGATCCGGGTTCGCCGACGTTGAGGGTTGGGCCGACGGGGCGTCGCGTCGATTATTCGTCTGTTTGGGAATGCAGTGCAATGCAGTTCCCCTCCGAGTCAAGCACCTCGGCGCGGAATCCGTGCTCCCCGATCGCGTGGGGCTCAGATTGCACCGTGCCGCCGTTCGCACGGACGGCGGACACTGCGTTCTGCAACCGTCCGTTGACAGCGAGGTAGATCATCACGCCATCTGCGGAAGGTTTGAATCCCGGGACAACGCAGAGGCAGCCCATCACCCCTCCGTCCTCGGTGGGCAGCCAGCCGGTCGGAATTCCGCTGACCAACTCCTTCCGGACGGGAGAGGCCAGGACGGCAGAATAGAATTGAATGGCCCGGTCTAGATCGAGCGCGGGAATATCATACCAAACGACGTTGGGTTTCATGATTCGTTCTTTGAGTGGGCGCCCGCCGGCTCGATCCAAAGAAAAGGACGACGCCTCGTGCTGGTCATGACGATGGAACCCCAGTGCTCCTGCCGTTCCTGGACCACGACTCCCAACGGCGCGACGGCCGTTTCATAGATTGGAAAGCTCTTGTTGGTGTCGCTGACGAAGATGCCGACATGATCGAGCTTCGGCCGTTGAGCTGCACAGATTTCATTTACGGTTTCCAGTCTCCATCTGCCGAGCCATCAGGGCTGGAAAGCACGAGCGTGTAGCCGTCGGGATCGCGCAGCCAGATTTCCCAATGGTTGGGGCCTCCGTCCCCGTCGGGTGGGTTGCGATGGCGCGGGAGAACGACCTCCGCCCTGAGTTCCGCAGCGCGAACAACGGCGTCATCGAAATCGCTGACCTCAAACCACAAGAGCACGCCATTTCCTGGTGCGAGTTTTGGATCGCCGATCGGGCCGTGATGGTGAGTCACGTCCCAGTGGTGCAACTGGAGAAGCAGTCCGCTCGGTGAAACCAACCGTTCGTACTGGGGGCCGCCATGCTCGCTTTGACAGCCGAGGAGACGCTGATACCAGCGACTGCTTGCCTCGACGTCTCGCACGCAGATCAGAGGTTGAGAGCGCATGGGGTTTCAATCGCCAAAAGCCGGTGACGCAAAGTCCGGGGAGGATCTCGCCGGGGTGCCTGTTTTGGAAAGCGGGAAAGCACCCTCCAGCGATGGACTCAGAATGGTCCGGGAGTGCGGCAGTCCTGTGCCGCTCTTGCTGGGAACAGGATACGAAAGAACACGGCGCTTGGTCCCGAACGGGGTTCGTGATGCGAGCGTGCTCCGATTGTCGACACGCAGAAGGCGGCCGGAGCACCGTAGGCGCGACATCCTTGTAGAACCGCATCCACAGGGAATCTTCCAGCTCCGTAGGAAGCGTCATCTTGTCGACGATGGCGCGCCCTGGGGCTCGTGTGGGAGATGAATCTTGATGCGACAGCGATGCCGCCCCCATCGGGGCTGTGGGGAGAAGCGTCTGGGTAGTTCAAAGGGCGGTAGAAGAATCGGTAATCCGAGTGAGTGATTGACGCTCGGTTTTGCTCCCGAGGCCGGTTCAAAATGACTGCGACAATATTGAGATTGCGTTGGAGTGAGGTTGAGAAGTTGGAGAGGTTTTCTAGTGAGGGCCGCGGTCATCATTCCAAATTCAATCGCGCTCGCCGGCAAGATGCCAGCGCTCCGAGGAGGAGTGCTGATTCAGAGCTATCCTTTGGGTTGCATGATTCCCTGGGACCGCGCCACAGGCTACTGGTGCGGCGGGCCCTTGGCCCTTCGGAAGACCGAGTCGAAAGTCGAAAGTCCGAGACCTTCGTGTCGTGGCGTCTTGGTTGTTTTCTCTCCTGTGTTCCTGCTGGTTTCGAACGCAATTCGGTCGGCCTGCCGTGAGCATAAAAAACGGCGACCCGCTGGGCGGATCGCCGTTCTTTCGAAGGAACCTCAGGAGCAATTACTCGTAGCTCAGCACCACGGTGTTGGCGGTGAGTTGGATGCCCTTGATGTGCAGCACGGTGTCGTTCTTGATGCGGTAGAATCGGGACGCGGCGCTTCGGGTCAGGGTGACGGTTTTGGCCGTGTTGTTGATCTGCGCGCCGGCCTCGGCGGCGTAGGCGCCAGCGATGGTGTCGGCCGATTCCACGCTTAATGTGGGCGCGGCGATTGAGACATAGGAGGCCACGCTGCCAGTGGTGTTGACCAGCGTGCGATCGCCGGTGCTTGGATTCACGGTAAACCATTCCACATGGGCGCCGCCGGTCCGTTCATACCACACGAAGCGGTAGGGGTAGAGACCTGCCTGTGGCACCACGATGTCCGCAGTTTCATTGGCTGGCCCACCGTTGTGGAACATGATTGGCGTGACGCTCGGCAGGGGAGTCGCGGCGATGGTGAGCTTGTAGCCGTCGTCGCAGTTCACACCGAAGTGGACGATACCCGCCGGGAGATCGAGGAAACCCGTGATCTCCATGGCGAAGTTGTCACTTCCGTTTTCCGCCGTCTGACCAGGAATCACGGCATCGCCGTCAAAGAACCCGTCCGTGCCGCCGTCAATGGCGTTCTGCGAGTAGTTGATTGAGGTGGCGATGACCGTGGTGTCGCTCAACTTCGTGATGGCCGAGCCCGCCACCAACTGCTGTTCGGCGCGGTCGAGCGAGTTTTCACCCACGTCGGGGGCTTGGACCACGCGCACTTTCAGGCCGCGATCTTTTCCGGTGCCAACGATTCGCGCGGCAGGATCGAGACCACGATAGGTGATGATGAAGCTCCAGGTGTTGGTCTGGCTGATACCAAGGTTGTCTTTGTAGACCAGGGCTGCGGTGTTGTTGGCGCCACTGGCGGGCAGGCTGGCGAGCACGTAGTGGACAGTTGCTCCATCGGCCACGGAGGTCACCTGCGGCGCCACCGCAGTCCCGTTCACGGTCAAAGTGACGCTTGAGGTGACGACGGTCGTGTCCTTGTTCTGGATCGCCACATCGATCGCGGGGGTGATGGATTCAACCGAGCTGCCCGGGGCTGGGGTGATTGAGGTGACCGCGGCGCGCTGAATGCCGGTGTCGGCGACTGGCAGAAGCACCAGATAGTTCAGGAAACGCGCCCCATCCCGTGAATCTGCGGTGAGATGCCGGAGGCGCAGGGTGGTGACGCCATTCAACCTCAATACCGTCTTCGCCGCGCCGGCGCCATCGGTCAGCGGGAAATTCCGGTATTGAAAGCCGGTCTTCTTGCCGAGGAAGGACCCTAGTGCCTTGACCGTCTGATTGGGCTGGGTGCGGTCGCTGGTGACCTGCTCCAGCACGCTGTCGCC
>JANXMD010000589.1 GCA_025354845.1 Verrucomicrobiota bacterium
GCCACGTCTCGATCTTCTGGCGCACCGCGTGATTCTCAGCCAGGAACGGAAACCGTCGGAAGGCTTCCTCCAAATCGGATTCCACCGCCTCAGCCGCCTCCTGCTCGGCTTCTTCCAGCGGATTCCTCGCGCCTGCGCGGCGGCCCCGAAGCTGGCGCACCGGAAAGAGCGTCTCCTCGACCAGCGCCGATCGGATAAAAATCGCCGTCGCCTCCTCGGGCTTCAGCGGACCGTAGGCCACCTTGTGACGCTGGATCTCGAATCCCTGGAAGGTCACCACTTCCTCAACCAGCACGCGTCCAGCCTCGGGACTCCAATGCGGATTCTGGTGTGCCACTTTGCACAGATGGGGTGCCAGTTGAACGATCCAGGTGGGCTCAATTCCGGCAAGGGTCCGGGCGAATCGCTGTGAGGTCTCGACGATTTCGCCCGCCACCACCCACTCCGGCTGCGCCGCCTTTTCAGGCTTTGGTGGCGGGGCATTCTTGGATCCTCGCGGACCACCCCGCGACGACCGTTCCGCCCGGTCAAATAGCGCGGACCCCGGGAACACCATCACCTCGCGATTGCCAGCCGCCTTGTACAGATTGCGTTCCTCGCGATGCGCCACATGACCGAGCAACCCCGCCAGGATGGCCCGGTGAATCGCCTCGTACGGCGTCGGCCCGGCGCGGTCGGGCTTTGTCCCAACGGTGCCGAGTGCGTCCTCAAGCTGGGAATGCACCTCCTGCCACTCCCGCATGCGGAGGTAGGACAGGAAGTTTTGCCGACAGAACTTACGGCGAGCGCTCTGAGTCCGAAGCGATTCCCAGGGTTCATGCACCGCGTTCCACAGATTAAGCAACCCGAGGAAATCGGACTGTGAGTGCGCGTGCCGTCGATGCGCCGCATCCGCCGCCTCCCGATTGTCGAGGGGACGCTCACGCGGGTCCTGAATGCTCATGCCAGCCGCGATGACCAGCAGTTCGCGGGTGGAGCGTTCCTCGCGCGACTGCAGCAACATGCGCCCTAGCGTCGGATCAATGGGGAGGCGCGCCAGCTCCCGGCCGACGTCCGTCAGCCGGCGTTGGTCATCGAGCGCCCCCAACTCCTGCAGCAGCGCGAATCCGCCGGCAATCGAGGACGGCGACGGCGGCTGCAGGAACGGAAATGTCTCAATGTCACCCAAGCCAAAGGCCATCCTGCGCAGAATGACCTCGGCTAGATTGGCGCGCTGAATCTCCGGCGGCGTGAAGGCAGGCCGCGAAAGGAAGTCCTCCTCCGGATACAACCGGATGCAAATCCCCGCCTCCACGCGGCCTGCGCGGCCCTTGCGCTGATTCGCGCTACTCTGGGACACCGGCTCCACCGGCAGGCGGCGTGTCCGGGTGCGCGGGTTGTAGTGGCTGATCCGCGCCAGGCCCGCATCAATCACGAAGCGAATGCCGGGAATGGTCAGCGAGGTTTCCGCAATGTTTGTCGCCACCACCACCTTCCGACGCGGGATCGAAGCAAAGACACGCTGCTGGTCCCCGGAGCTCAATCGGCCATACAAGGGCACCACCTCCACCTCCCGGCCATAGCGCCCATCCAGCAGATCAGACGCCTCACGAATGTCGCGCTCGCCAGGGAGGAAGATCAGGAGATCTCCGCCGTCGGATTCCATGAGGATGGATTCCGCGGCCCGCACCGCCGCCGACACAAAGTCCGTATCCGCCGGCTCACCCACTTCGATCTCTGTCTCCGGTACGGACGCCGGTCCACTGGCCCCGACGCGCGGCGGCACGGCGCGGGAGAGGTCCCCCTCTGGAGCGTACAGCACGTCGACGGGATACGTACGACCCGAGACCTCAATCACCGGTGCGTTGCCGAAATGGCGCGAAAAGATCTCGGTGTCGATGGTGGCCGAGGTGATGACGAGCTTGAGATCCGCCCGACGGACGATCAATCCCTTCAACCAGCCCAGCAGGAAATCAATGTTCAGCGAACGCTCGTGCGCCTCGTCGATGATGATGGCGTTGTACTCCGAGAGCAGCGGATCCCCCTGCGTCTCGGCGAGCAGGATGCCATCGGTCATCAGCTTGATGTAGGTCTCGGGACCGGTGCGATCATCAAAGCGGATCTTGCACCCCACCTCGCGGCCCCACGGCACCTGGAGCTCCTCGGCGATGCGTTGCGAAATCGACAACGCCGCCACACGACGGGGTTGGGTGCAGCCGATCATCGCCTCAACGCCCAAGCCGGCCTCCAGGCACATCTTGGGAATCTGGGTGGTCTTGCCCGAGCCAGTTTCACCCGCGAGCACCACCACGGGATTCCGGCGGATCGCCTCCACGATCTCGGCCCGTCGAACTGTGATCGGCAGCGAATCGGGATAAGTGACCTTGGGGACGTGTTGCCGGCGCAACTCGCAAAACTCGACGGACTGCCGAGCCTCGGTGATCAACCGATCCAGACGCAGAGAGCGCTCGACGGGATCCGAGGTCTCCTGCAGCCATCGCGAAGCCCGGCCGCCGAGCCGCACCCAGTCGGGAAGCAGGCAGCGCGGAAGCAACGACTTCAGCTCCTGAATACGGGGATCGTTCACGCCTTCCAGGCTGCGCCATCCGGAAATTGATACCGTGACCGGCTTGCCGGAAGCATCTCGGTGCTGTAGCCGGGAAGGCGCGGCGCTAGGTAACGACCGGACCGAATCCGGCACGGCTCGACAAAATGTTCGTGGAGATGGTCCACAAACTCACACACCCGACCCTCCCACGTCCCGCTGACCGCGATGAAGTCGATCATCGACAGATGCTGAACAAACTCGCAAAGCCCGACGCCGCCGGCATGCGGACAAACCGGCACGCCGAACTTCGCAGCCATGGAAAGGATCGCCAAATTTTCGTTCACGCCGCCGACACGACACGAATCGATCTGGCAGAATGAAATCGCCCGAGCCTGCAGCAGTTGCTTGAACAAAATGCGATTCATCCCGTGTTCGCCGGTCGCCACACCAATGCCAAGTGGTTCCAGGACGCGAGCAATCGTGGCATGC
>JANXMD010000197.1 GCA_025354845.1 Verrucomicrobiota bacterium
TGAAACGGGGGCGATTCCTGTGGGGTAGGTCGTCCGGACGTTCATCCGGGAAAGCGGATGGACGACGGAATTTGCCGCGTGAAACCCATCATCGACGGCCAGACTGGAGGTCGTGGCCATATCGGAGGGGCGTTCTCCAGAGAGGGCCGAACTAGCGGGAAGTTTCAAGGCGGCCCACGTCGTGTTTTCCTCCTCGGGCGAGGACTGGAGCGACTGATAAGCCGCCACTCCCGTGATGCCGATGCCGACGACCAACAACGTGTTCGCGCCCGCGAGTCCACGCTGCCAGCTCATCGGGGCGAGTAGCGCAGACCACCAAGGGCGGGATGCGGCGAGGGACTCTGCCTCAATGCGCGCGATGACTTTGGCGGAAAAGCCATTGAAATACCCCGGAGGCGGCACCTCGTGGCGCTTAAGGCTCAGGAGGCGGGCGATTTCCGGGAAGGAATCAGAGTTTTCGCGGTGTTCGCTCATGCTTACTACTTAAGGAATTCTGAAAGCCAAGCCTGCAACTGCTGCCGGGCGTAAAACAAACGGGATCGAACCGTGCCAGGATTGCAGCCGACGATCTTTGCAATTTCGTCGTGAGGCAAGCCCTGGACGTCATGCAGGACCACGACTGTTCTATGTTCCTCAGACAGCTTGAGGATCGACTCGTTCAATTTCTTTTGAAGCTCGCCCAGGTCCGCATCGCGGCGGGGAGTCCGGCTCGAGATCAGAGCGACCAGATCCGGATCATGCTCGGTCTGGAAATCGAGGTCGTTGAGGCTGAGGTGCGGTGTCCGGTTCCGGCGGGTCTTGAGATGATTGAGACAGGAATTGTACGCCACTCGATAGATCCAGGTGTAAAAGCTGGAATCGCCCTTGAAGCTGGAGAGGGCCTTCCATCCCTTGATGAACGCATCCTGCGCCAGATCGTTGGCATCCTCATGGTTTGCCGTGAGGTGATAGCAAAGACCGTAGATTCGCTGCTGGTGGCGGCGGATCAGCTCATCGTAAGCCTCAAGATCGCCCTGCTTGGCGCGCTGGACCAGGGGACGGTCGTCGGGCGCTTCGGGAGCCGCAGGCGCCGGCTCTTGGCCGGTGGACGAAGGCGGTTCCTTCACGGGGCTGGGTCAGCCGCCCAGGGCGGCGGTCTGTTGGGAGAGGAACCGGGACAAGGCGCTGAGCGCATGGACCCCGGGGCCGGCGGGCAGGCTGGCGAGGGAGTCCCGGGCCGCGCCGAGAAAGCCGTCAATCACGGCCGCCGATTCCTGGAGCGCCTCGTAGCGCTCCAACAGAGCCCGGACAGCGATATAATGTCCGGGTTGCCAGTCGTTCAGCCACCCAAGCAATTCCGCGCGGTCCTTGGCATTTGCCCGTTCCAGGCAGATGAGCACCGGGAGGGTGACCTTGCCGGTGGCTAGGTCGGTTCCGAGGGATTTTCCAGCGGTCTGCTCGGTGCCAAAGACGTCGAGGCAATCGTCAAAGATCTGGTAGGCAGTGCCCAGCGCGAGTCCGTGGCAGCGGAGTGCCTCCTGTTCGACGAGGCTACCGCCGGCCATGCGCGCCCCAAGGGAGCAGGACAGCGCGAACAATTCGGCCGTCTTCATCTCCAGCACTTTGTAGTAGTCGGCGCGGGTGAGATCCCAGCGGCGACGGCGGTGACTTTGGAGGATTTCCCCGGTGCAAACCCGTCCGGTGGACTCGGCGACGGCGCGGGAAACCTCGGTGGTGAGAAAGTCCGCGGCGAGCTTCAGGGCGTGGGCAAACAAGCAGTCGCCGACCAGGACCGCCACGGAATTGCCCCAGCGTGCGGCCAGGGTGGGCTGGCGCCGCCGAACGGTCGCCGCGTCCATGACATCGTCATGAACCAGTGTCGCCAGGTGAATCATCTCGATGATCACGGCGATCGACACCAGTTCGTCGTTGAGCGGGCCGACCGATTCTCCGGCGAGAGCGACCAGCGCAGGGCGCAGTTGCTTGCCCTGATTATTGAGGGCGTAGCGGGCATACCCGGCGATTTCGGGCTCGAAGAAATTCACCTGTGCGGAGAGCCGCTCGGCGACGCGTCCGAGGAAGGGCCGTACTGGCGCGACAATTTCCTCCCAACCCGTGGGAAGCGGAGCTTCCGCACAGTTTCCATCGGCGAATGTTGAGGCGGAAACGACCATCGTTGGGGGGAAACAGTAGGGTTGAGGTTCACGGGGGTCAACGGAAGGAAACGAAAAGGCCCGGGAAGGTATTCGCCTGTTGGGTTTCGCGATTCGACAGCCGCTCTGCTCCGCGGTATCGTCCTGGTCCTGTGCTTGGTTTGACCGACCGATTCAGCTTTACGCTTGCCGTCGCCACCTACGGCGCCTCCGCCGTTTATTCGGTGCTGCTTTGGCGACAGGGCTTCCGTGAGGACAACCGCGTCCTCTACGGTGTCCTCGCAGTCGGAGCGGCGTTCCATACGTTGGCGATGATGCTTCGTGGGTTTTCCCTGGAGCGTTGTCCGATCAACAATCTGTTTGAGGCCACCATGTTCATCGGATGGACGATCGTCGCGGCCTACCTCGTGGCCGGGCTCTTTCGCCGGCTGCGGTTCCTGGGCGCGTTTGCCTCCCCCTTGTTGTTTGCGATCGGGGTATTCGCGCTGTTTCCCATGCTCGACCATCGGGGACCCAAGCCTGAATTCGTGCATGGCTGGGAAAGTCTCCACGCCGCCATGATCCTGTTGGCCTACGGCGCCTTCGGCTTGGGGGCAGTGAGCGCGTTAATGTATCTTTCGCAGGAACATGATCTGAAGTTTGACCGGGCTCGCGCTGTGCTGGCGCTGATGCCGCCGATCCAACGGCTCGAGAAGGTTACCTCGGGATTGCTGTGGGCCGGCTTTTGGTGTCTCACCCTCGGTCTCGCGGTTGGAGCGTGGTGGCTTAAGCGGGAACGCGGCTATTTCGTCTCGCAAGATCCCAAGATCGTTTGGAGCGCCATCGTATGGGCCGCCTATCTCGCGCTGCTGCTGCTGCGTGGTCGATCGGGTTTGCGGGCGCGGCGGTTCGCCTGGGGGGCGATCGGGACCTTCGTGTTCGTCCTGCTCACTTTCTGGGGAACCAATCTTCCGTCGGCCATTCACCACCCGTGACCTGATCCCAGGATGTCCCTGATCGTCATCGGCCTGAGTCACCGTTCCGCCCCCGTCGAGTTGAGGGAGCGCTTTGCCTATCCTGAGCCGCAGGTGGTGCCCACCCTCGCGCGCCTGAAAGAGTCGGGTCTGGTCCGGGAGGCCGTGCTGTTGAGCACCTGCAATCGAGTGGAGTTGTACGCCGTGGCAGATGGGGGATCCTCCGACGGTGCTTCGGCCCTGGCCGAGTTTCTCGTTACGGATCGGGGATGCCGCGAGGCCCTCACGTTGGAAGGGGCCCTATACCGCCATGGCGACCTCGCGGGCGTGGAGCATTTGTTCCAGGTGGCCTGCGGGCTGGATTCCCTGGTGCTCGGCGAAACGGAGATCCTCGGCCAGCTCAAGAAGGCGTACGACGCCGCACTGGCCGCCGGACATACCGGGCGCGTGTTGAATAAAGTCTTCCAGAATGCGTTTTCGGTGGCCAAGAAGGTGCGTTCCGAAACCAGCATCCAGAGGGGAAACACCAGCATTGCTTCGGTGGCAGTGGATCTAGCGGAAAAGATTTTCGACGGACTGCAGGAGCGAGACGTGATGGTCATCGGCGCTGGCGACACCAGTGAGAAGACGGCCCGGGCGTTGCTCAGCCGCGGGGCGCGCAGCCTGTTCGTCAGCAACCGTTCTTTTGAGCGTGCTGCCGAGCTGGCGGCTGAGCTCGGGGGACGGGCGATCCGGTTTGAGGATTGGGAGCAGGAGTTTGCCCGTATCGACATCATCATCAGCAGCACGAGCGCGCCGCACTACGTGCTCGACCGCGCGCGTCTCGCCAGGTTGCTGGAAAGTCGGCCGCCCAAGTCGCTTCTCCTCATCGATATTGCCGTGCCCCGGGACATCGATCCCGAAGTTCGCGATCTGGACGGGGTGTACCTCGCCAACGTGGATGACCTGCAGTCGGTCGCCGCGGAGCATCTCCGAACTCGGCGCGTGGAAATCGCCCGCTGCGAGGCGATCATCCGCGAGCGGGCCCGTGGTCTGCAGCCCCTGCTGACTCAAGGTGCCCATCCCGGAGGGCAGACCGGGGCCGCGTCCCGTTCAACGACTGGCGCGTCCGCCGGCATGGACATCTTTCCTTCCCGATCGTGAGTTCCAAAACCTCCTTCATCCTGTGCACGCGCGGCTCCGCGCTGGCGCTCGCCCAGTCCCGTCGCATCCAACAGGACCTGCAACGGATCTTTCCCGCCTGGACCTTTGAGCTGCAAATTCTCAAGACCACGGGAGATAAACTCCAGACCGCATCGCTGGCCAATCCGGACGCGGCCCTGCCCAAGGGTTTGTTCACCAAGGAACTCGAAGTGGCATTGCTGGAACGCACGGCGGACATCGCGGTGCATAGCCTGAAGGATTTGCCGACCGAGTTGCCCGAGGGACTCCTCCTGGGTGGGGTGACCTCCCGCGCGGACGTGCGCGATGTGCTGGTGTTCCGCTCCGAAGGCCTGGCGGCCACCCTGGCCGCGTCAGCGTCCGGGGATTGGTCTCCAGGGGCGCGGGCGCCCTTTGCGGGAAGGACGTTGCAGGGGCTTAAGGATCTGCCATACGGAGCGGTCGTAGCCACCAGCAGTACGCGCCGCGCCGCGCAGGTGCAGGTGGCCCGGCCGGACATCCAGGTTGTTCCGATTCGTGGCAATGTCGGCACGCGCCTTTCCAAGATCGCCACCGAAACCTCCATCGATGCCACGATTCTTGCCGCTGCCGGACTGGTTCGACTGAATTTGGATATCGGTCCCCGTGGCGATCTGCGCGTGGATCCGCGTCTGCATCCTGCCGAGCGCGCCGCCGTTCCAGCCCCGCCCGCGGGCCTGCTGGCAACCTTGATCGATCCCGCTGAAATGATTCCCGCGGTGGGTCAGGGAGCGGTGGGTCTGGAGATCCGGGCCGACGATCCCGAGGTTGCCCTGTTGTGCCAGGCGTTGACTCATCTCAATACGCTTCACGCCGTGACCGCAGAACGTGCGTTTCTGAAGGCGCTGGGCGGGGGTTGCCAGAGTCCGGTCGCGGCCTATGGGCGGGTGCTCGGGCACCAGGTGGAGTTGCGGGCAGCCAGCTTCCGCGACGGTGCCGCCGTTCGTGCCGAGGCGCGTCGACCGATTCGCGAGGCGAAGGCGTTGGGTGTGGCGCTCGCTGAGAAGCTGCGCTGACCAAATTCCGCGCCGCGTTCCGCTCAGCCCAGGAGCAATCGCTGAATCTCTGAGTAGCTGCCGACGACGTGGTCTGCAGCTTGAAGGCGGTCGGCGGGCAGGGAATTGGTGATGGCGATGACGCGCATTCCGGCGGCCCGCGCCGCACTGACCCCGGGGGCCGAATCTTCCACCACCACGCAGGATTCCGGGGCCACCTTCAGCAGCGTTGCCGCGTGCAAGAAGACGTCCGGAGCGGGCTTGGGATGCGTCACGTCCTGGGAGCTCGCTAACGCGCCGAACAAGGGCCGCAGTCCGCGGAGCGCGAGCACGGCATCAATCATCGAGTGCACGGAACCCGAGGCGAGCCCGAGGCGTGTGTTCCGGGCCAGATCACGCAGCAGCGCTTCCACTCCGGGATAGATCGGGCGTGCGTGGTGCAACAGGTCGAGGTAGCGCTGTTCCTTGACGTGGGTGAGATGTTCCAGCGAGTGGGGTGGTCGGTGACGTTCGATGAAGTCGAGCCACACGACCTTGTCGGAACGCCCGAAGTAATCCGGGAAATGGAGTCCGTGATCCGCGTGACCCAGCTCGGCGAACACCTCTTCAAAGGCGCGCACGTGCAGGGGTTCGCTGTCGACGATCACTCCGTCCATGTCGAAGAGGACGGCGGAATAAGGCTTCACTGCGGCGCCCCTGGGTTCGCTGGGCGCTCGACCAAGTGGAGGAGATTGCCCTCCGGATCCTGGAAGAACTGGACGCGCCCGCCTCCGCCCGCGGGTTTTACCGGTTCAGTGAACGGCACACCGGCGGCCTCCAGGGCGCCGCGGGCGACGTCGAGATCGGCCACCTTTAAGGCAAGATGGCGCAGTCCCTGCCTGCCGTTGGGCGCGCTGTCGGTGACCGGTTCTGCGGCCGGATAAATTTCAATGACGCCACCCGCGGGAAGTTCCAGCAGGAAGGCGGGAGGGGTGGCGTCGTTGGTCCATCGAATGGTGGCGCCGAGGATGCGGAGGTACCACTGGGTGAGCGCGGCGCTGTCGCGCGCGGCCAACCCGACATGTTCCAGGGAAGCGGTGAATCGACTCACGATCCGGCGAGCCTAGCGCGGACGCTGGCGAAGGGAAGCCGACGCGTCCCGATTCAGCCGGCAGCGGTGGCGGCCTGTTCCTTCACCAGGGCCGCTCGAGTTCGGAGCGCGCCACGAAGTGCCTCGACAGCGGGTGACGACGGATCGCGCCAAAGCGTGCCAATCTCAACCTGGGGAATCTCGGTAATCGGGAGGGCGCGGAGCCCGACGGTCGGACTCCTGCCGGGCACGACCAGAGTCAGCCCAATTCCAAATCCATTGGAGGCGTAGGTGTCAATGAGGTCGAGTGCAGTGACCTCGATAGACGGGATCCACTCCTGCCCCCTCCGTGACATCATTTCTCGGAACCGCTTGGGAAGGACCTCGTTCGCTGGAAGGGTGATCAGCGCCGCCTGTTCCGCGCCTGAGACCACCGATTCGAGAAGTTCTTCCGCAGTTCGCGCCCGGTGGGTTTTGGGGACGAGGAAGGCGGCACCCAGACTGATCAATGGTTCCGACAAAACCTTTGGCGCCAGCGGTCCCTCGACGACGGTCATCGCACAGTCTATCTCCTGACGCTCGAGCAGCCCCATGATTTCAGGCTGATGCGCCTCTCGCAACGTGATGCGGAGGTTCGGAAACCGCCCCTGGACGTCCCGCAGCAACTCAGGGAGGTGGGTGCGGAGAGCAAACACCGGAGCCGCGAGACGCAAGGTCTGGACCGATCCTCCGCGCAGGCGCTCACCGACGACCTCGATTTGCGAAAAGAACGGCAGCACAAACCCGTAGAGTTCATTCCCGGCGGCGGTGAGCTCGAACGGGCGACGGTTGAACAACTTGAGCCCGAGGTCGGCTTCCAACTGGAGAATCTGGCCGCTGATCGCCGGCTGTTGGATGCCGTACGGCATGTTGCGCACCGCCTCCATGATCCCGCCGTGCCGGGCCACATAATAGAAGAGTTCGAGATGGTGGAGGTTCATCGAGGTGCCGAAGCGTTGCTCCGGCACGATCAAAACTCAACCGCGCGTTAGGCCGAGCCGGGATGGAAACGGGGTGGAACAAACCGGCTGGAATTCCCGGTAATCCGCCGGACATCCTCACGCATTCCCAGTTCGGTGGCCTCGTGATCCACGAGGCCACGCACCGATTACCGGATATCGGCCATCGGTCGATCCCATCGATGCGAGCACCTGGTAAATGTACCCCACCTCACCCTCGGGCACGGTGCTGGATCAGGCCTCGCGTCGAAGCACTTCCAGCGGTGGTTCGTCGGCGATTCCCCGGCTTCCCAGGACACCGATCCCGACAGTCAGCAACGTCACCGCCAGCCAGGCCATGACGAGGGGAATCAACGGGAGCACTGGCGGGGCATGAAAGGCGAACTGGGACAACGCCGCGCTCCCGCCGGCGGCGAGCCCCACACCGGAAGCCGCCGCCAGGGATCCGAGGGCGGCATATTCGGCGATCAGGATACCGCGGATCTGTCCGCGACTCGCGCCGAGCGTTCGCAACAGCACGGATTCCTGCAGGCGTTGCCAGCGTCCGGTGACGATCGTGCCACCGAGCACCACCACTCCGGTCAGCACGGTGAACAGGGCCATGAACCGCACCACGAAGCCCACCCGGCTGACGATCCGATCCAGGGTTTGAAGGACGAGCGTGAGGTCGACCGTGCTGACGTTGGGAAATGCGGCGAGCAGATCGCGCTGAAACGACGCGGCGGCAGCGGCGGACTCGGTGCGGGTGGCGATCACGTATTGCGCCGGCGCGTCCTCAAGGGATCCGGCGGGAAAGACGACGAAGAAGTTTGGCCGCACCTGCCGCCAGTCGACGTGACGCAGACTTCCAACGCGGCACGGGATCTCGATGCCCTGGACGTCGAAGGTAAGTCGGTCGCCCACGTTGAGGTGCAAGTCGCGTGCGATGCCGTCTTCCAGCGACACCGGGACCGGATTTCGCTCCGACGGAGCTCCATCCAATCGCGCGGTCCAGAGTCCCGCGGCGAGTGTTTCCGTGTCGATCAGGCGATCCCGCCAGGTGGTTCGATATTCGCGCCGGAGTGCCCAGTCCGGGATGGCCTCCTTGGTCGGTCTCTCCTGGGACTTCGGATTCAGAGTGGTTACCGCCACGCCTTGGAGGCTGGCGATTCGCATCGTCACGATTGGGGCCTGCTCCAATGCCGGTAGATGATGCCGGGACAGCAGTTGCAGCACGCCGTCGCGCTGGTCGGGTTGGATATCGAACAGGATGGTGTTCGGCTTGTCGCCGGCGGACGGGGGGAACAATTGTGCCAGCAAACTCACCCGAACGAGGTGCAGGGTGAGCAGGAGAAACGTTCCCAGTCCGAGCGAGAGAATCAGCAGGGTGGTGCGGTTTTTCGGGCGATGAAGGTTGGCGAAGCCCTGTCGAACGACGAACGGAAGGCGTCGGGGAACCAGGCGTTTCGCCGCCCAGGCCAAGGCACCGGCCACGCCGGTCAACAGGGCGAAGGCCCCGGCGAGTCCGCCGGCGATGGACACTCCTTCGAGTGCAGAGCGTGACTGCGCGAGGATGAAGGTCGACAGCCCGATGGCGATGCCCGCGAACACCACGGCACGGGACCGGTTGACCCGCGGGGAGACCGTCGCGTCCACCCGGAGCACGGCGAGCGGAGAGATGCCCCGGAGTTCTAACAACGGCAGCAGCGTGAAGAGGAGGCAGAGAATAAAGCCGGCCGCGACTGCCCCCAGAGTCTCGGTCCAGGCAAAGGCCGGTTCCAGAGCGAACGGAATGAAGGAGCCGACCAGCGTCGGCAGAAAGCGCGCTGCGACCGCCCCCACGGCTGCCCCCAACAGACTGCCGACGACCCCGAGGCTGATTCCCTGGGCGAGATAGATGGCGAACACGCGGGCCATCGGGGCGCCGAGACATCGCAGCAATCCCGCGTGGGCACGCTTCTGCGACACATGCACCTGAATCGCGCTGGCGATGCCGATGCATCCGAGCAGCAACGCCACCAGTCCCACCAGATTGAGGAAGCGACGGAGGTTGGTGAGCGCTTCTCCAAGATCGCGCTGCCGCTTCTCCACCGTGTCGACTTCGATCCGACGGTGTGCGAGATCCTTCTCAATCGGACGGAGCCGATGAAGGGCGTCGAGGCCCGAATCGAATGCGACCGTCAGTCGATACCGCGCCAATGAGCCGTTCTGAAGCAGGCCGGTGGCACCCAGGCTGGGGCCAGGGAGATACACCCGCGGCGCAAGGGTCGCAAAGGCGACGGTATCGCCCGGCGCCCGCAATAGCGCACCCAGAATTCGGAAACGCGATTGTCCCAGCCGGGCGGTGTCGCC
>JANXMD010000212.1 GCA_025354845.1 Verrucomicrobiota bacterium
TGGGTAGATTCCGAAAAAATTCTGGCGCTAGGGAATCGGTGCGCTCGCGTCACCCGCACAAGGTACACCCCCCAGAAGGACCCGTGATTGCGTCTGGCAGCCCCGTAGCCGCGTCCTGATCCGGTGTCGGGTGCGGCAGCCCTCCAAATCGGTCCGCGAGTACAGGAAAGCGGCGGGGTGATTCACTGAGAACTCCCCAAGAGCCCGTCACCCCGTCACGCGGGATGGATTGGTGACAGGGTGACGGGGTGTTTCGAGGTTTCTAGAGTGGTGGCCGGATGACCCACCACCGCTTGTCCCGGTTCCTGCTGGCCTCTACCCGCCCCAGTTCCTCGTTTTCAAGCCGGCCTAAGTAGACCGCAGTTGAGTTGTACCACTTGTTCAGCAGGCTTCGCGCTTCTTGCCCGATTGAATTAGGACTGTTCTTCAACTGGGTTGCCAATTCTTCCGCTGATCCTGTCCATGGTGCTCCGTCCCCCGGCGAGAACAAGGCGGCGTCTATCAGGCTGAGGAGTTTCGTTTCCGGGGCAAGCTGATTGATGGCGTCAACGATTTCGGGGTGATGATAATGGGTGACACCGAAACGAGAGCTTCGGAGGTCCTGGGGGATTTCCCACTTAGTCAGGAAGTCCAGGAACGCCGGCAGCTCGCTATGCAAGGTAGCCAAGAACGCCGCGCGCTCCTCGTTTGTGTCCGTGGGCATAGGCATGGCGCGTTTGTAGGCGCGTAGCATCATCAGCTTGTCGACGAGGCTTTCGTCCAGCGGGGGAAGTACCATCAGGTTTTCCGGCTCGTTGTTGACCGTGATGCTGACCCGCCAGAGGGGTGAGAGGATGATGGCCTGCCGTCCCTTCGGGTGGCACCGCTGGAATTCGTTGACGGTGAATTCCTTGATCTGACCTCCGAAGTTCCTCCTTGCCCGGATGTCTGTTGAGGAATGGTCATCCTCGATCATCAGGTGTTCAGCCTCAAACAGGTCGGCGTTGAATGTCGTCCCGCCAGTCATGAACTGGTAGGGCTTGGCCGACCGGCCGCCGAGGATCTTCGTAATGAGGTTTTGAAACAGCGACTTCCCGCAGTCCTTCGGACCGCACAGGGCAAGGACTTGCCCAGGTCTTCGCCGATGCTGTGAAAGCGCCTCGAAGCCAACCTTCAGCCATCCGTAAAGATACGGAAGTTGATCATGGCCTTCATCGGCGAAGAGCCCTTTAAGCAAGGCTCGTAATGTTGACCAATCACCGGCAACTGGGTGGATGATGGTTGGCGATTGCGTAACAAGAATCTGCTTCTCTTGGATGTTGTGGATTCCGGAGGTGTACCCAGCAAGGGGGCCAGCGTAGGCGACGTTGAACTGATCCTCGATGACGGTTAGTTCCTCGTCGAGCGGCGACAAGAGGCAGCCATCGGGCTTTTGAGGGGATAACCCGGCCGCCTTGAGATGCCGGCGAATTCTGGATTGATCGAAGCTGATCCACGAGCCGCGCTCGTCACACTTCCAATAGCAGCCGCGTTGGAAATCGAAGGCAACGTCGCCACGATTGAACGGACGAAAGACCACGCCTTGCTTAGGCGTGATAGGGGAATAGGCCCGGCTCATACCATCAGCTCCTTTCCCACCTCGTCGAGGTCCGGTTTGTTCAGCAGCAAGCAATCGTTGAGGTCCTTCGCAGGCTTGCCGTCGGCGCGAACCAATCCCGCAAGGCTAAATGCGTCGGCAGTGACTCCCACGCTGGCGAGTTGCTCCGCCCACTGGGTCGCCGCTCGTCGCCCGGCATCATCGTTGTGAGGATAAATCCGAACCCGTTTTCCACGAAACAGTGGAAGAGCGGATTCGTGGATGCGCAACCCAGCGCCTAGCATGCCCACCGGGGCAAATCGGGCTCCTGATATGGATGAGTGATCATCCTGTTCCGGCAGTGCGAGGGCATGGCCTGCTAGGAAATCCGGGCCGCCTTCTACAAGTGCAATCGTCGAGAACGATTCGGCCTCACGGATTCCGAGCGGCCACGTTGCCCACGAACCGGGAAGCGTCCATGCCTTTGGGCCACCGGCCAAGTGACGCCACCCGATACCGTCCAGTCGTCGCGCCTGGGCGTTGACGCCTTCCGAGTCGGTTACAACCCAGGTGCGCACCAGATGTTTTTCGGGAGTCGTGAACCGCAAGGTGCCCCGCTCAACGGCCCATTGAAGTCCGGCGGGAGGAATGTTCCTGAGTTTCGAGAGGGTGGCGAGGTCCGCGATGGTACCCTTATCCAGTGGTGGATAAGATGGTTTTGGTTTCGGGCTCGTTGTTGCACCAGGGGTTGGAATGTGGCGTGGCACGGCGCCGGCAAAGTCCATCAGGAGCCGGCAAGCGCTTCCGCAGCTCAACCCGGTGATCTTGGCGAGGAAGTCCACCGCGTCGCCTCCTTCACCG
Source organism: Verrucomicrobiota bacterium (assembly GCA_025354845.1). Taxonomy (GTDB): domain Bacteria; phylum Verrucomicrobiota; class Verrucomicrobiia; order Limisphaerales; family UBA9464; genus CAIVQB01. The sequence goes on from JANXMD010000212.1 coordinate 2,417, forward strand.
GTAGCGAAATCGTTGAACAGTCTACCGTCATTGCTGACGCTGAAACTCGGCTTGCGATCCTCGCGCCACGGGCATCGGCACGACTTCGACGGAGTTCCCGGCAGGTTAAACTTGGTCCATAGATCCAGGATAGTCACTCGGTCCTTGGCCGCTTCGAGGGTAAGATTTCGAGAGTTCATCGCGATGCCCTCCGGTTGGCCTTGATCTCTGCGGCGACAA
>JANXMD010000593.1 GCA_025354845.1 Verrucomicrobiota bacterium
ACGACCGCCGCCGCGCGGGCGACGTTTGTCCGCGATTCCCTGCCCTCCGGCGGCCTCTTTGCCGGACAGCAATGGCGCACCGCCGCCGCCCCGTTTTCGCTCGATGGCTCGCTTGCCAAGGATCTCGAAACGCTCGGCCGCGTCCTCCTTCAGTTCTATCGCGCGGTCAATCTGCTCTACCGCCGCAGCGTCGAGGGCAAATCCCCAGCCTGGATCGCCGAACTGCTCGATCAGGGGAAGCCGGCCTCGCTCATCGCGCTTCAGCGTCACGCGGGATTCAAATCGGAGATGCCGCGGGTGATCCGTCCAGATGTCCTCCTGACCGAGGAGGGATACGCCATCAGCGAACTGGATTCCGTCCCCGGCGGCATCGGCCTGACGCAGTGGCTCAATCAGACTTACCATCAGGCAGCGGAGCGCATCGAACCGAGCGAGCGCGCTCCCATTGTCGGTGGTCCCACTGGCATGCGGGAGGGCTTCGCGGGAATCTTCGGCAACGCCCCCCGGGTGCACTTGGTGGTCTCCGAGGAATCCGCCGCGTACCGCCCGGAAATGGACTGGCTCGCCGGCGAGCTCGGACGCGATCGATTCGCTGTCCGGGATTCCCAGTTCACCGATGTCTCGGACGGCGAGGCCGTGTACCGATTCTTCGAACTGTTCGACCTGCCGAACATTGCCAGCGCCCAAACACTGTTCGAACGCGCCGCAGCGAAGGCGATTCGCGTCACTCCGCCACCGAAACCGATCTTTGAGGAAAAGCTGCTCTTTGCGTTGTTGTGGAACCGGAATCTCCGCGAGTTCTGGCGCCAGGAATTGGGCGAGGGCTTCCTGAACCGGTTGCTCAAGATCGTTCCGCGGACCTGGGTGCTGGATCCCACCCCCCTGCCGCCGCAAGCCGGGTATCCCGGTCTCGAGATCACCGACTGGTCGCAGCTCAAGGCGCTCAGTCAACGCGATCGAGAACTGATCGTGAAGGTATCCGGCTTCCACGAAACCGCCTGGGGCGCGCGCAGCGTTTCCCTTGGCAGCGATCTGAGTGCCGGCGACTGGAGTGTGGCCATCGACCACGCGCTCGCCGCGTTTCCGAAGTCACCCTACATCCTGCAGAAGTTTCACCGACCCCGCGTGGTCGACTCCGCCTACGTCGATGCCGCATCCGGCGCGGTAGTGGCCATGCCGGGCCGCGTCCGGCTGTGCCCGTATTATTTCGTCCACGGCGAAGGGGACGCCGCACGTCCTGTGCTCGGCGGCGTGCTCGCAACCATTGTTCCGGCGGACAAAAAGATCGTGCACGGAATGACGGATGCGATTCTTGCGCCATGTTCGGGGTAGGGTTGGGAAAGTCGAAAGTCCAAAGTCCAAAGTCCAAGGTCGAAGTTATCCGGAGACCCAGACCGCGACGAGGTATCGCAACTCCTCTTCGAGATCTGCGCTCTCAGGTAGGGTCTGGGCGATCTCTTGACATACCCTCTCCCGGAAGCGCCGGCGCAATCGATGGATCGCCACTTTGATGGCCCCCTCGGTCATGCCGAGCTCGAGTGCGAGATCGGCGTGTGGTGGCAAATTCCCTCCCGCCAGCGCGGGCTTTAACCGTTCGAAGTGGGCACTGCGTCCACCCTCGGCGTAGTCAGCCGCCACGGATTCCATGGCGCGGGCGAGCACGGCGACCGCCCACTCCCGGTCGAATTGACAATCCCCCAATTCGGTCCCTGCCCCGACGACTTCCGGGTGCAAATCGAGAGATTCGGTGACCACGCCCCCGCCACGTTTCTGCCGTCGTTCACGCTCACGTCGATCCGATTCGAAATGCCGCAACGCCCCCAAAAGGTACGAGCGAAACGTTCCCTTTTCAGGTTCCGCCCCGGTGAGCCGATTTCCCGAGAGCACGAAGGCAAAGAACTCCTGCGTGAGTTCGCGGGCCGAGTCCTCATCTCGCTGGTCTCGACACAACACACGAAACACGGGCTGCCAGTAGGCCTCGCACAATTCCGACAGGGCCAACCGCCCCGCGTCCGTTCCGTCCTGGGCGCGCGCCACCAGCGACCACCGGGTCGGTGCGAACCAGGGCTGCGGAGCGAACCCGGAACTCATGGCAACCGCGGCCAGGCGATGTCCACCAGGTTGGTGCGGGTTGCGCCCGGATGCGACTTTGAGGTGTGGATCACTTTCATGAGCTTGGGAATCGGCTCTCCGACCTTCAGCGACAGGACGTCTGCGGTCCGCATGCGGATCTCTTCGGTATCCTGATTCGAGTTTCCGTCCAGCGCACGAGTGCAGAGCAGCAGCTCTTCACGATCCTTCCAAGCCAGGGCGCCCCCTTTCTGCCCCCACGCAAGGGCCTCGGAATTCCCGGAGGCGGCAGCAAAGACGATCATCGCCGCCAAGAGGCCACCATGCTCTGACTGCGTGCGCAGATACGTGTCGCCATGGCTTAAGATTCCATCCGGACCGGGCACGGCAAACACGAACTCAAATCCCGGGGGTTTACAGAGCAGGCGGGCTCGAAAAAGGATTTCCGATGCGGTTCGATAGTCCCGTTTCGACGCGGATTTAAAAGCGGCGGCCACGTCCACGTTGCATTGGCGCACCTTTTCTGTCTCCAGGAGTATTACCGTCCCCCCCTCCCTCAAATGCTGCTCCGCCTCGGTCTTCGTGAGGAATGGTCCCACCGCTCCATGATAAACCTGTATCGCCCGCTGCATCGAGTCGGACTCCAACCGCTCCCGAAACTGGGCTTCGATCATTGGCTGCACGGAGCCGTCTGCGAGGTAAACATGCCTCCCCAGCGGCCCGGGAGGTGAGGCCAGCAGGATCGTCGGAGGACGAGGATTGGTCCAACCCGCCCCAAAGTACTGGATCTGCCCACCTGTCACTGGATCAACCAGCCAGCGGCGATCCATTGCTCCAGATCCAATCTCGAGCAGGTTCGTGGACGACGGGTAGACCATCCCATCCGCGGTGGAGATCGCGGACATGCGGAGAATCGCTCCGATCTGAGCCAGATTGTTCACGAGTGCGATACGCTGACTTTTTTCCTGGAGCCGCAAAATCAGCCACGCCACGGCCGCCACCGACATGGCAACGCTCAGCACCCCAGTCCCGGCGGCAATGTACTGCCGCAACCCGGGACGGTGCCGCCGGATTTCGCGAACCGCGAACCCGGTGGTGAGCAGGAGCACGATCAGCAGGGCTTCCGGCACGCCGAAGCTGCCCCGAACGCCAACAACCGCGGCTCCGAGCAACACCGCTGGCACCCAGTATACCGCCTTCTTGAACGGCCACTTCCAATTCAGCGTGGCATGGCCCAACCCCTCGACCTCCGCCTTCACCTGCTCCGCGCTTTGCTGGCGCAGCTCCCGCTCCTTGGCGAGGGCGCGGAGGACGATGTCGTCGATGCGTGCGTCCAGTGCCGCCTTCGCGGAGGGCGCCTGGAAGCGGCCCAATGGCAACTCCCCCGTCAGCAGTTCGTAGAAGACAACGCCCAGCGAATAGATATCGGCGCGATGATCCACCTGTTCCGGGTGCTCGACCTGTTCAGGAGCCATGTAGTGCGGCGTCCCGAGCCGGGCGCCGGTGCGGGTGAGCGTCGCGTCGTCTGGCACGGTGCCTGGATCGCCCAGTATTTTGGCGATGCCGAAGTCGGCGATCTTTACCTGGCCTTCGGCATC
>JANXMD010000244.1 GCA_025354845.1 Verrucomicrobiota bacterium
CCGGTGCCGGCATACAAACACACCTGCGCGCAGTTCCTCAAACTGCGCGGCCTCATCGCGTCCTCGACACCGCATCCCAAGGCACCACGGCGTCCAGAGACCGACCTGGCGCTGCTGGAGCCGATGGTGACGCGTTTGGACGCGTTGATGTCGGCCGCATCGGAACGGGACTAACACAGCCTCGACACGCCGGCTGCGACTCTTGAAAATCCCACCAGCGCACGCATGAAATCTCCCTCAACGGTGTCGTGCGATCCAGGGGATCCTGTGTATGCATGAACGGCCCGGAATCTCGGTCATCATTTCCAATTTCAACGGCCGGCGGTTTCTCGACCGGCTGCTGGCCTCACTCCATTCCCAGCGGGACGTTACGCTCGACATCGTGGTGGTGGACCGTCTCAGCCAGGACGGATCCCGGGAATACTTGGAGGCGCAGTCGGATGTCCGCATCGTGTCCGAGCCGCCGCAGTCGGGACTCGTGTCGGGCTATGCCGCCGGAGCCAGAGTGGCCCGGTTTCCCCTGCTCTTCTTTGCCAATGAGGATCTCTGGTTGGATCCCGACTGCTTGTCGCGTCTCGCGGCACGGATCGATCCGACGGCCAAGGTGGGCATGGCCGATCCGTGGGAGTGGGACTACGACGGCCAACGGCTGCATCACGCCGGCGTGCGGTTTGAACGGGTCCGCTGGGACGGCAATTGCCCCTGGCCCTGGGCGCGGTTCGATTTTCTGGCCCCCTTAACGGCCGGCGACCGGGTTCCTTTCCCCTGCGCCGGCGCGTTCTTGATCCACCGGAGCTGTTACGACGACCTCGGGGGCTTTGACACCAGCTTCTTCCTGGATTTCGAGGACGCCGATCTCGGCGTCCGTGCGTGGCAGCGCGGCTGGCAATGCGTCACGGTCCCCGAAGCCCGCGTGTTCCATGCCGTCGGCGCGTCGAATCCGCAGTCGGGCGGACGGCGCTATGTGTCGAATCGCTCCAATCTAGCCCTGGTGGCGCTCAAGACCTTCTCTCTGCGGGCGTTGCCGGTGGCCGCGCTCACCTGGGCGACGGCTCTGGCCGGCAACCTGCGTCACGGCCGTTGGGCGCGGGCGTGGGGAGATCTGCTCGCGGCGCGACGGGTGTTCTCCCGTCTCCACGCAGTTTGCGATTTCCGCCGCGCCAACGCCGCCTACACCCATTACTACCCCGGCGAACGCTTCTTCCAGGCACCGGAGTTCCAGGCGCCGGAACGTCGCTCCTGACGCGCATCAAGGGGAGTTGCATCGAATACCGCAGGGGCCGCGGCGCATCCAATAGGGATGCACCCGAGAAAATCCGTTCGACCCGCGGCCCGCAGTGCCGGCAGTCTCGGGTCGATGAATCCCCGGATCCCGCGTCTCGTGACTGCTGCCGTGCTCCTCGCTGCCGGGATGCAGACGCTTCAGCAGGCCGCCGCCGCCGCGGTGGACTTCGCGCGCGATGTCGCCCCGATCTTCGAGAACGCGTGCGTGCAGTGTCACGGGCCCAAGCGCACCGAGAACGGCCTGCGCCTCGATGACCGCGCAACGCTGCTTAAGGGGGGCGAACACGGACCCGCCGTGGTGCCCGGAAAGGCGGAGCAGTCGCTGCTGGTGCAGGTCATCACGGGGTCGCATCGTGAAATCCCCGCGATGCCCAAGAAGGGCGAGAAGCTCACCACGGCCCAGGTCGGGGTGCTCAAGGACTGGATCAACCAGGGTCTCTCCTGGCCGGCCACCGCCAAGGTGGACAAGGCAGCGAACCATTGGGCATTCAAGGCGCCGATTCGGCCCGCAGAGCCGGCGGTGCGAAACTCCAAATGGGTTCATTCGCCGCTGGATGCCTTCATCCTGGCCCGGCTGGATCGCGAAGGACTCACGCCAGCTCCGGAAGCCGACCGCGTCACGCTCCTGCGCCGCGTCCATTTTGACCTGACCGGCCTGGCCCCCACGCCCGCCGAGGTGGATGCCTTCCTCGCCGATCGTTCACCCGGCGCTTACGAACGCGCGGTGGAGCAACTGCTGCGCTCGCCGCACTACGGAGAAAAATGGGGACGCCAGTGGCTCGACGCGGCGCGCTATGCCGATTCCGACGGTTTCGAGAAGGACAAGGGCCGCTTCGTGTGGGCCTATCGGGACTGGGTGGTCGGTGCCCTGAATCGCGACCTGCCGTACGACCAATTCATCGTCGAACAAATCGCCGGGGATCTGCTGCCCAACGCCACCGCGGACCAACGGGTGGCCACCGGCTTCCTCCGCAACGCCATGCTCAACGAGGAGGGCGGCGTGGATCCCGAGCAGTTCCGGATGGATGGTCTCATCGACCGCATGGACTGCATCGGCAAGAGCGTCCTCGGTCTCACCATCCAGTGCGCGCAGTGCCACGCGCACAAGTACGATCCGATTTCGCAGGAGGAATACTACCGGATGTTTGCCTACCTGAACAACGACCACGAGTCGTCGATGGTGGCCTACACGCCGGAAGAGCAGATGCGCCGATCCGATTTGCTGCGCCAGATCCGTGATCTTGAGGAGGGGCTGCGTCACACTACCACGGGATGGGAGGAAAGGATGGCTGCGTGGGAAACGGCGGCGAAGCAGGGGACGACGGCGTGGTCGTTTGTCGATGCGCGCAATGCGGGCGACAACGGCGAGCGCTTCTACTACTACGAGGACCACTCCATCCGGGCCGCGAGCTACGCTCCGACCCAGTGGACTGCGACCTTTCGCGCCACCAACGACCTCGCGTCCATCGGTGCCTTCCGACTGGAGCAGTTGCCCGATCCCAACCTGCCCAGCGGCGGCCCCGGCCGGTCAATCCACGGCCTGTCGGCCTTGAGCGAGTTCAAGGTGGACGCCACCGACGTCAGCAATCCAACGAACAAGATCACAGTAAAGTTCGTGAAGGCCACCGCGGATTTCTCCAATGAAGAGCGGCCGCTGGAACCGGAATTCCAGTCCGAATACCGGAAGAAGGGCGGTGGCGACAAACGCACCTACGGCCCGGTGGCGCTGGCCATCGATGGCAAGGAAGACACCGCCTGGGGCATCGATGCCGGCCCGGGTCGACGCAATGTGGCGCGTCAGGCGGTCTTCATTCCGGAGAAGCCGGTGCAGTTTCCCAAGGGCGCGGTGCTGCTCTTCCACTTCGTGCAGAACCACGGTGGCGACAACTCCGACGACAACGAGAACCACAACCTCGGCCGGTTCCGGCTGAGCGTGTCCACCAACAGCGAGGCGGTTGCCGATTCCATCCCGGCTGGCGTCCGTCAGATCTTCGAGATCCCCGCCGATCGTCGCACGCCGGCCCAGGTGGCAGCGGTGTTCAGTCACTGGCGGACCACCGTGGGCGACTTCAAGGAGGCGAACGCGAAGATCGAGGCCTTGTGGAAGCAATGGCCCGCGGGGACGCCCACGCTCACGCTCGTCGCCCGCACCGGCGCGGGCGTGAATGAATCCAAGCGGCCGACCCATGTGTTCAAGCGAGGCGACTGGTTGAAGCCCGCCGATGCCGTGAATGCCGGCGTGCCCAAGGCGCTGCACCCGTTGCCAGCTGGCCCGGAAGATTCGCGACTCACCTTTGCCCGGTGGCTGGCAGATCGGAAATCGCCCACCACCGCCCGCGTCGCCGTGAACCGTGTGTGGCAATCGTATTTCGGCACCGGGCTCCTCGAAACGCCCGAGGACTTCGGCGTGCAAAGTCCCGCCCCGTCGCATCGCGAGCTGCTCGACTGGCTCGCGGTGGATTTCATGGAGCACGGCTGGAGCCTCAAGCAATTGCACCGCACCATCGTGACCTCCTCCACTTATCGCCAATCCTCGCGGGTGACGCCGGACAAGCTGGAGAAGGACCGCTTCAACCGGCTGCTCGCTCGCGGGCCGCGGTTTCGGCTCGAGGCGGAGCTGGTCCGGGATCTCGGGCTTTCCGCGAGCGGACTGTTGAACGCCACGTTAGGCGGGCCAAGCGTGCATCCCCCGGCGCCCGGCTTCCTCTTCCAGCCGCCGACGAGCTATGGCCCCAAGCCGTGGGATGAAGAATCCGGCACCAACCGCTATCGACGCGCTCTCTACACCTTCCGCTACCGGTCGATTCCCTATCCCTTCCTGGTCACCTTCGACGCGCCGAATGGCGACTTCTCCTGCGTCCGCCGCACGCGGTCGAACACGCCGCTGCAGGCGCTCATGACCTTGAACGAGACCGTCTCGATGGAATGCGCCCAAGGCCTCGCCGCCCTGGTGCTCAAGGAGGGCGGCACCACCGATGACCAACGCATCACGTACGCCTATCGTCGCGTGCTGTCGCGCCCCCCGACATCGAGTGAGCGCTCCGAGATCAAGGGACTGCTGGCCCGGCAACAGAAGCGCATCGCCGAGGGCTGGGTGAATCCGTTCGAGCTGGCCAGCGGAAAAAACGAACTGCCGAAGGTCCCCACCGGCACCACTCCTGCACAACTCGCCGCCTACGCTGCGGTGTCGCGCGTCTTGCTCAATCTCGACGAAGCGATCACGAAGGAATAACCGCAGTCGAACTCGATTCTCTGGAACCACGACCATGAAACGTCTCACCCACGCGGAACACGCCTTCGAGGACTACCGTCGCGACCTCACCCGCCGCTGGTTCTTCAAGCAGTGCGGCGTCGGCCTCGGTGCCATTGCGCTGCAGTCGCTGCTGGGCGGCACGTCGGCCCAGGCGGCCGGGTCGGCGATCGTCGCGGCCGATCCGCTCGCTCCCCGGAAACCCCACTTCCCGGCCAAGGCCAAGCGCGTCATCTACCTTTTCATGGCCGGTGCCCCGAGCCATTTGGAGCTCTTTGATTACAAGCCGCAGCTCGCGAAGTTCAGCGGCACGTTGCCGCCGCCCGAGTTGTTGAAGGGCTATCGCGCCGCCTTCATCAATCCGAGCTCCAAGCTTCTGGGACCGAAGTTCAAGTTCGCCAAGCATGGCAAGAGCGGGATTGAGGTGTCGGAAATGCTGCCGCATCTGGCGGGCGTGGTGGATGACATCACGGTGGTCAAGTCGATGCAGACCGACGCCTTCAATCATGCGCCGGCGCAAATCTTCATGAACACCGGGTCACAGCAGTTCGGCCGTCCGAGCTTCGGTGCCTGGACCACCTACGGCCTCGGCAGTGAGTCCAAGGACCTGCCCGCCTACGTGGTGTTCAGCACCGGCAGCAAGGGCACCAGCGGCGGTGCGTCAAACTGGGGCGCGGGATTCCTGCCCACGGTTCACAGCGGGACGCTCTTCCGCACCGGCGGCGATCCCATCCTGCATCTGGGCAATCCAAAGGGTGTCGATGGAAACCTGCAGAAGGACTCGCTGGGGGTCATCAACCGGCTCAACCACCAGCACCTCGATTCGGTCGGCGATCCGGAGATTGCTGCCCGCATCAATGCCTTTGAAATGGCGTATCGGATGCAGTCCAGTGCGCCCGAGTTGATGGACCTCACCCAGGAGTCGAAGGCCACGCTGGAACTCTACGGCGCCGAGCCAGGCAAGCCCACCTACGCCAACGCCTGCTTGCTGGCGCGCCGGCTGATCGAGCGTGGCACGCGGTTTGTGCAAATCTTCCACGAATCGTGGGACCACCACGGTGGCCTCACCGGCGGCCTCAAGGCGGAGTGCGGCAAGACCGATCGCGCCAGCGCCGCGCTGGTGAAGGATCTGAAGGACCGCGGGCTTTTGGAGGACACCATCGTGATCTGGGGTGGCGAATTCGGCCGCACGCCGATGGTGCAGGGCGGCGATGATGGTCGCGACCACCATCCCAACGGCTTTAGCTACTGGCTCGCCGGTGGTGGATTCAAGCCGGGCCTTACCTACGGCGAAACCGACGACTTCGGATTCAACGCGGTGCGCGACAAGGTCCATGTCCACGACCTACACGCCACGCTGCTCCATCAACTGGGCTTCGACCACGAACGCCTCACCTACCGATTCCAAGGCCGTGACTTCCGGCTCACCGACGTGTTCGGCGAGGTGGTGAAGGGACTAATTTCGTAGATCGGAGTTCGGAGATGGGAGATGGGAGATGGGAACGGCGACTTTTTGAGGAAGTCCGCAGGTTCGGGAGTGCGGCAGTCCCCTGCCGCTCTCGCGGGGAACAAGACGCGAAAGAACGAGGCGGTTGGTCCTGCAACGGGGTTCGCAAGTCGAGAGCGCGAGAGGACTCGCGCACTCCAGGACGCTGCCGCGACTCCACTTACCGTCCGTGCCAATTCGTGAAATCCGTGTCAAACACCGCCGCGCTTCACTTCGTTGAGCGCGTGGAGCGGTCCATCATCCAGAGAACATCCTGATTCCGCGGGGAGCCCACATTCAGACCGAGTTCGATGCCCTTCTTAATCGGTGGATAGGTCCGCGGGTCGACCCATTTGTGGATTTCCGAGTGACCGTCCGCAAAGGCGAATCCGCAGGCGCGATTATGGTAGCTCGCCGGGAAATCGACGATCTTCCATTGTGTCGGCTGGTCGGGATAGCCGGTCATCCCGACCACGAATTCACCATCGTTCATGCTGTCCTCGCGCTCGTCGAGGAATACCCAGGTCCCGGAGGGTCCCGGATCGGCGAGATCGCTCATCTTCTTGTAGATTCGGAATCCCGGACCAAATCCGGCGACATCGTCGCTGTCGAACCAGGCGTTCATGGAGATCGACCGCACCCGGGGATAGGTGGTGCCTTTGGCGATGACGGTGCTTCGGTCCGACGGGCATTTCCAAATGGCGGCGCTGTTGCCGCAATACGGCCATAGGACGCTCTTCTTGATATCCTGATTGATGTCCCAATTGCTCGGATTGGAGGAGAAATCGAGGCTGCCCTGGACCCAAGCCTTGGAGCCGTAGGATTGCGGGACGCGGTCGGTGTTGTCGTCCACGTAGAGGCGCCAGGCCAACATCATCTGTCGGCTGTTCGCCATGCAGGCGATGCCCTGGGCCTTGGTCTTCGACTTGGCCAGCGCCGGAAGCAGCATGCCGGCGAGGATCGCGATGATGGCAATCACTACCAGCAGCTCGATCAGCGTGAACCCACGACGGCGCAGGGCGGGAGAGGCGGGAACAGGAATCATGAAACGATGGGGATCAATCCTTGGACGGCTTGTCTCAAGGCATCTCGATTCATCCATTCCGCCCCTGCTTGTGCAAGCCGGCATCCGTGACATTCGGGGAAACTCCCGGGAATGGGTCCGGATTTGAGCCTTGCGAGCGGGCCTCCGCCCCCGCCAAATGAATGGGTTCCCGGTTCACTGCGTCCGCCCACGGACTTCGTTTCCAATCCTGTACCCATTGCTGTCTCTCATGAACCTCCGCCTCCGCACTCTCTCCGCCGGCCTGGTGTTGGCCGGTCTCCTGCCCCTGCAGATTGACGCCGCACCCAAGAAGGTGCTGGTGGTCACTGCCACCAAGGGCTTCCGTCACAGCTCCATTCCCACTGCCGAAAACGTCCTGACCACCCTCGGCGAGACCAGCGGTGACTTCACCGTGGTGGACGTCGTCCGGGGCGGGCCGAATGGCACCGACGACGCGGAGGTCGCGGCGAAAATGAGCCTCGAGAAGCTCAAAAATGTGGATGCAGTAATCTTCGCCAACACCACGGGTGATCTCGCCATTCCCGACAAGGATGGGTTCATCCGCTGGGTCGAGGCGGGGCATGCGCTCATTGGCATGCATTCCGGCAGCGATACCTTCCATGGCTATCCGCCCTTCATCAAGGCGCTCGGCGGCGAGTTCAAGACCCACGGCGCGCAGGTGCAGATCGACGCCTACAACCTGGATCCTTCCCATCCGGCCACCAAGTCCCTCGGGCCGATCTACACGGTCTTCGACGAGATTTATCAGTTCCAGAATTTTAAGCGCGAGGAGGTCCACGGCCTGCTGACCCTCGACAAGCATCCCAACACGCTGGTGCCGGGCGACTATCCGGTCGCCTGGTGCAAGTCGGTCGGCAAGGGCAAGGTCTTCTACACTTCCCTCGGCCATCGTGAAGACGTTTGGGCCAGCGAGGCGTATCAGAAGCACATCCTGGGTGGCCTTCGCTGGTCGCTCGGGCTGGA